>JBGAVF010000074.1:0-11228 GCA_044228315.1 Bacteroidia bacterium
CTTGTTGGGTATAAAATACCTCAACGCAGAAGATATACAACTTATCTTCACCACCGCCGATAATTTCAAGCAGGTAATAAACCGGAAAATTAAAAAAGTTCCTTCCTTACGCGACCTTACCATTGCCAATCTTTTTTTTGAGAACTCAACCCGAACCCGGCTTTCCTTCGAGCTGGCCGAGAAGCGTTTAAGTGCGGACGTGGTAAACTTCTCTGCTTCAGGATCCAGTGTATCGAAAGGGGAGACCCTGGTCGACACGGTGAATAATATTCTGAGTATGAAGGTAGATATGGTGGTGATGCGTCATCCCATGCCCGGTGCCGGTGTATTCCTCTCCCGTCATATCGATGCAAGCATCATCAATGCCGGTGATGGCACACACGAACATCCTACCCAAGCCCTGCTCGATGCGTTTTCGATACGCGAAAAGATGGGAGAACTGAAAGGCAAGCGGGTAGTAATAGTGGGTGATATCCTGCATTCGAGGGTTGCATTAAGTAACGTATTTTGTTTGCAGAAACTGGGCGCCGAAGTGATGGTATGCGGTCCAACCACGCTCATTCCACGCGATTATCACACCTTGGGCGTAAAGGTGGAGCACAACCTGAAAAAAGCACTAGAATGGTGTGATGTGGCCAATATGCTGCGTATTCAGCTCGAGCGTCAGGATATTAAGTTCTTTCCGAGCCTGAGGGAATACAGTAACATGTTCGGACTCGACCTGAAACTGCTCAATAGTTTAACGAAGAAAATAGCAATAATGCATCCGGGGCCTATAAACCGTGGGGTGGAAATCACCAGCGAAGTAGCCGACAGCGATCAGAGTATCATTTTGCAACAAGTGGAGAACGGTGTTGCCATCCGTATGGCTATATTGTATCTGTTGGCCAATCAGCCGGAACAAGCCTCTGCGTAGCCCACGTCATTTATTCTTTCCTGTTTATTTTAATACCAGCAACGGTACTTTGCTGTGAAATGCAAGCGTCGAGGCCTGACTCTGGTCGAAGATGCGTTGCCAGAAACTGCGCTTGTGCGTAAGTACACACAATATATCGGGTTTTGTGGTTTTAATATGGGCCATGATCTGTTCATCGATCGACTCACCGTTGTCGCGCAGCATGGTGAGTGTCAGATTATGAAACGCATATTTCTTTTCTATTTGCTTGCGCAGCGTTTCGGCATGCAAGGCTTCATCGGCTTCACCAAATGTATCGCCTATATGAAAGATCTCGAGATGTGATTTAAGCATCTGCATATAAGGGATAACCTTACCCACTTCCTGTTTTATGGTTTTAATATCACCGGCTGCAAAGGAAACATGCTCGATGGTTGTATACCTGGATTTCGCGGGAATAGCCAGTACCGGACAATCGGTTTTTTGAATTACAGAAACCGTATTGCTGCCGGCAAATACTTTTTTAAGTCCGGAGGCGCCCTGAGTCCCCATGATGATGAGGTCGATGAAATGTTTACGGGTGGTATCCAGTATGCCGGTTACAGCATTGCGTTCGAAGCTGACCATGAAGCGGGTGGTGTCGGGGTTGCGTATAAGCCCCATTTCCGTGTAGATCTCGTCCACCTTCTTTTTCAACTCGGTCGTTTTTTGTGCAATATCTTTTGTGATGATCTTTTCATACACAGCCTGTGGTTCACTGGTGGGAATCAACTGAAATGTGGCATGGTAGAATATGATTTTTCGTTGTGTTTTTTCGGCAAACGAAATAGCATATTTCAATGCCTCATCAGCATTTCTGGAAAAATCGGTGGGGGCTAATATTGTTTTCATATACATCAACAAATTTACTGATTATAAAGCACTTCATGTCTGAATTTCATCATCACGACCCGGTGCGTAAGCAGATCACTTAAAGCCGTGCCGACAATTTGGGAACCATGGTGTTCTTCCAGGTGCTGAAGGTTCCGGCAATAATGTGTTGCCGGGCTTCCCCAACCAGCCATAAATAAAAGCTCAGATTGTGTAATGTGGCGATCTGCTTTCCCAGTATTTCTTCTGAAATAAATAAATGCCGGAGGTATGCTTTTGAATATTCCGGCATAAGGTCCGTGTCGACCGGAGAGAAGTCATTTTCCCATTTTTTATTCCGGATATTTATTATGCCTGCTGCCGTGAAAAGCATGCCGTTACGGGCGTTACGTGTGGGCATCACGCAGTCGAACATGTCGACCCCCAGGGCAATATTTTCCAGAATGTTTACAGGTGTACCGACCCCCATCAGATACCGTGGTTTCTCTTTGGGAAGTATATCGCATACCTGTTCACACATTTCATACATCATTTCTGCCGGTTCACCCACACTCAATCCGCCGATGGCATTGCCTTCGCACTGTTGTGCAGCAATAAATTCGGCCGACTGTTTCCGTAATTCCGGGAATACACTTCCCTGTACTATGGGGAACAAACTTTGCTCGTAGCCATAGAGGGGCGAGGTTTCGTGAAGTCGGGTTATACAACGCTGCAACCAGCGGTGCGTAAGGTGCATGCTTCGTTCGGCATACCTGAACTCACACGGGTAGGGCGGACATTCATCGAAAGCCATGATGATATCTGCACCGATCATTCGCTGAATATCCATCACATTTTCGGGCGTGAATAAATGTTTGCTCCCGTTGATATGATTGCTGAATTTGGCTCCTTCTTCCGTTATCTTTCTGCGGGCCGCCAGCGAGAATATCTGATAGCCTCCGCTGTCGGTAAGTATGGGTTTTTCCCAGTTCATAAAGCGGTGCAACCCTCCGGCATTTTTTAGTACGTCGGTTCCCGGACGAAGAAAAAGATGATACGTATTGCCCAGAATGATCTGGGCTTTAATACGTGATCTCAGTTCTTCCTGATGCACGGTTTTTACGGAACCTACGGTACCCACAGGCATGAAAATGGGGGTTTCAATAATACCGTGACCGGTTTCCATGCGACCGGCCCGGGCTTTGCTGCCGGGATCGGTATGTTCTAAAGTAAATTTCAAAAGCAGAGAGGTTTATTCAAGGCCGGCTTCCTTCCGTAATTGTTCGCTGGTTTTGGTGCTGCCATCATGGCTCCATCCGGGAGCTTTGAACACATAGTTCCATTTGGCCCTTAATCCAACAGGTTTCTGAAGGTCTTTTCCTATTTTAATGAACTCACTGAAAATAGAAGTGATCGGGTTGTAGGTGTTGAGCGGTGTGGTAAGACCATACTTCGGGGCTTCTTCCTCTTCCTGAAATGTGCCGAAGAGTTTATCCCAGATTATAAGTACCTGTCCCATATTTTTATCAAGGTATTTCACGTCGCTGGCGTGGTGCACCCGGTGATGCGAAGGGGTGACAAAAACCGCTTCATACCAGCGGGGAAGTTTGCCAATGAGTTCGGTATGCAGAAAGAACTGATAGAACTGGTTAACCGCATACATGAACATTACGGTAATGTAGTCGAACCCTAAAAAAGCGATGGGCAGATAAAATAAAAAGCGGTAAAAAGGCTGTAATACAGAAGAGCGAAGGGCTACCGTGAAGTTGTATTTCTCGGCTGAATGGTGGTTGCTGTGCACCGCCCAGAAGAACCGGCTGTAATGTTCGGTACGGTGCATCCAGTAAAAACAGAAATCCTGGGCTATAAATACCACAAGCCAGGCACCTATAGGGTAATAGTTAAGCAGGTCGGGTTTATAAATGGCGTGCTGATTTCCCCACCAAAGTGCATAAATACCAACCCCTTTCATCAGCAGATCGAGCAGGATACCGGCTCCGGCAAACCACAGGCTGATCAGGGATTCGGGGATGATGTAATTGTTGCGCCGGTTTTTATAATTAACATACAGTTCATACGAAATACAAATCACGTAAACCGGAATGGAGATATACAGGAAAATAAGGTCGCGGCTCATTTCTTTTTTTAAAGGTGCAAAGGTATACGGATTGTAAATACCTGTCAATATTCATTTATAATTTAAAATTGGTATTATCTTTGAATCTCACAATCAGTATCTGCAACAGATACATACAAAATGAAAAATAGAATAATCGCCTTGTCTCTCATGTTTCTTAGTCTGAACCTGTTTCAGTCGTTTAAAGTGCAGGATGACGGATTGAAAGTAGGTACCATGGCCCCTGAGTTTGTGATGAAGGATATTAATGGCCGAGAGGTGAAGCTTTCCGATTTTAAAGGCAAAATTGTACTGATCGATTTCTGGGCTTCCTGGTGCAAGCAGTCCCGTATCGAGAGTCCGAAACTGGTAAAAGTGTATCAGAAATATAAAAACACCATGTTTCAAACCGGTCAGGGCTTCGAGATCATCAGCATTGCACTGGATGAAGACCCCGACGACTGGCGCAGCGCCGTAAAGGAAGACGGATTCACCTGGACCAATGTTTCGGAAGGCAAGAAATGGGATGCTTCGGTAGCTGTTAAATATGGAGTAACCTCCCTTCCGGCGAATTACCTTATCGATGGCACCGGGAAGATTTTTGAAAAAAATGTAAAGGGACCTCAACTGGATAATATCCTGATGTCGTTGCGGAAATAAGTTGTTTTGATGACCCGAATATAACGGAAAGGCAGGCCATAAACCTGTCTTTCCGTTTTTATGACACATTGGCTTAGATTCATATTGGCAAAGGATTTGTAAATATTGCCTCAAAATGTGACCAATCCTATGAAGGAACCTGAAAAAAATACCATGGAAAATAACCAGCAACCCATCGACGGAAATCTGGAGCCGCATATGCCGGGAACTCCCGAAGGCCCGCCGGTAATTGATGAAACCAACGCAGAAACAGCAACTGAAGAGAATAAGGTGGTGGATGAAAAGGAACAATTAGCCCAGAAACTGGGTGAAATGCAGGAGAAATTTGTTCGGCTCTATGCTGAATTCGACAATTTCAAGAAACGGACAGCCACCGAACGGATGGATCTGATAAAAACCGCCGGGAAAGAGGTAATTGTGTCATTATTGCCTGTTTTGGACGATTTTGACAGGGCACTGGGTGTCATGAAAAAGCTGGAACGTGAAGATGCACTGAAAGAAGGCGTGGAGCTGGTGCATTCAAAACTCAAAAAAACACTGGAACAGCGCGGATTAAAGGAGATGGATTGCCTGAAAAAGGAATTCGACAGCGATATGCATGAGGCCATCACCAATATTGAAACAACCGCCGATATGAAAGGAAAGGTAGTGGATATAATGGAGAAAGGGTATCTTCTCCACGATAAAGTTATCCGTTTTGCCAAAGTGATCGTAGGCGCATAACCCGAATTCATGCCTGCGCAAACCGAACCATTGATTGTATGAAAAGAGATTATTACGAAGTTTTAGGGGTTTCTAAAAACGCCACTGCCGAGGAGATCAAAAAAGCTTACCGGAAGAAAGCGATTGAGTTTCACCCCGATAAAAATCAGGGAAATAAAGAGGCCGAAGAAAAATTTAAAGAAGCCGCTGAAGCCTATGAAGTGCTCAGCGATGAAAATAAGAAAGCCCGGTACGATCGTTTCGGGCATCAGGGTGTTGGTGGTGCCTCGGGAGGAGGAGGTTTTGGCGGAGGAGGCATGAGTATGGAAGATATTTTCGATAATTTCGGAAGTATCTTCGGCGATGGTTTTGAAGGGTTCTTTGGCGGAGGCCGGGGAGGCGGGGGCGGACGGCGTCAGAATGTGGGTGGAAACCTGAGGCTGAAAGTGAAGATGACCCTGGAGGAAATTGCCAACGGTGCCGAGAAGAAACTAAAAGTAAGGAAAAAGGTTAAATGCCATACGTGCAGCGGGCTGGGGGCTAAAGATAAAAGCGGATTCAAATCCTGTACCATGTGTAACGGAAGTGGTGTGGTGCGTAAAGTGACCAATACCTTTCTCGGACAGATGCAAACCACTTCCACCTGTCCGCAATGCCAGGGAGAAGGAAATACGATTAGTAATAAATGTACCACCTGCCACGGTACCGGTGTAACCGACGGGGAAGAGTTGATTGCCGTTAACATTCCGGCGGGTGTGCAGGAAGGCATGCAGCTGAACCTCAGCGGCAAAGGCAATGCCGGGGAACGCAACGGCATGAACGGCGACCTGTACATTCAGATCGAAGAAGTGCCGCATGAAATACTGAAACGGGAAGGGCAGGACGTAGTGTATCACCTGCATATATCAATACCGGAAGCGGCATTGGGGGGCACATTTGAAGTGCCGACCATCGACGGGAAAGCAAAAATAAAACTCGATCCGGGAACCCAGGCCGGAAAAATATTACGACTGAGAGGGAAAGGGCTTCCAACGGTGAACAGCTACGGTAAAGGTGATCAGCTTATTGATATCAATGTGTGGACCCCTCAGAAACTAACTTCCGAAGAACGCGCCATTCTTGAAAAACTGGCACATTCCGAGAATTTCAAACCCAACCCGGCCAAAGGAGAGAAAGGATTCTTCGAGAAGATGAAGGAATTCTTTACTTCGTAATTACGTAACGGTTTATATAAGCATCCACACGCTCGGGCTGGCTCATTGCCAGGTGCGAGAACTGCTTGTAGTTGTCCTGATGGAACAGGGTAACCAGCACATAACAATCCAGGTACCCTTCTTCCTTCACAATTCTGGCTTTTTTGAATGATGTCTGTGGTGCTTTTTCAAGCATTTTTTCCCAGGCATATTCTTCTGCATATTTCAATTTGGTCAACGTGTTTTCTTTCGTGATGATCCCGCTGTCGTTGCAGTACGGCTTTATCTCATTCAGGGCATCGAGGTAGTTAGCCCAATAGCCAATGTCTTCTCCGGCATAATTGGTAGCGGAGTCGACCGGACATACACGTCTCGACATGAACGAGCGCTTGAACGATTTGCCTTCCATCACCAGTGCCTGGTTCAGTTTCAGCCATACACCCACATCCGGATATACCTTTAAGGCTGCAATTGCGGCGTTGGAGGCCGCATGCCCGTCGTTCATCTTCAGATACACATCTACCAGGTATTTTCGGGGTTCCAGCATGGTTGGCTGCAGCGCAATGGCTTTTTTATAATATTTAATGGCGGCAATGTATTGCTTGGCATTGAAATAGGCATCGCCAAGGTACATGGTTGCATGGTAATAGCTGGAATCGAGATTCACCGCTTCTTTGTAGTTTTCAATGGCCTTTTCCATATCGCCTTTCTGAAAGGCAGCTTCCGCTTTGTTGTAAAAAGGCATGGCATCCTCATCCACCGCCGTATCCGGATTCACATCCAGTGTCATGCTACGAAGGATGATGGCGGCAATTTCCACATCCGCACAGGCAGCCGTAGCTCCCCGGCAAGTGTTGATGAGTTCTTTCTTTTTAATGTTGGATGGTTTCAGCTCCCTGAAAAGTTTTTCCAGTGAATTGGCCAGGGTGTCGGAATCCGATTTCTTGCTTACAGTAACCTTTATATTGTCGAAGATATGATCGGATTTCTGGGCTTCGTAATATTGTCTTTGTTTGATGTTCACCATCAGGTTCCACACTTCCGATTCCTGCCGGTTCTCATTCAATACCGGCTGAAGCGTTTTTTCAGCAGCATCATATTTTTGTGACTGAGCCTGCTTCAACGCCTTTTTGTACTTGCGGGCAGCACTTCCCGAAAGTTGTGAATAGGAGAGCAGGCTGGCATGCAGCAGCAACAGAAGTATCAGTTTTCGCATGATAATGAGGGGGTGAATGTTCGATCAAATGTAGGATTTGATGCAAAGAAACAAGAATACCTGATGCATTTTAACCAAATATCGGCTGTGAATATCTGAAACTGCCCGTTTTTATAGTTTTTAGTATTTTTACCGGAAAAAGAAATACCTGTGAATTACACCATAGCCATCCTGGATCTGTACATGGGAAAAGAAAACCAGGGCATGCGCAATATCAAGCAGATCATTGAACAGTTTGCCCTGCAGTACGACCTGCCTGTCACCTACCGGATATTTGATGTGCGGGGAAAAGATGAGGTGCCGGCTATACACGATTTTGATGTTTTCATCAGCACCGGTGGTCCGGGAAGCCCCGTTGATTCGGAAGGAAGCCTTTGGGAACAACGTTACTTCGAGTTTACCGATGCGTTGATGGATCATAATACAAGCCACGAAAACAAAAAATACCTCTTTCTCATCTGTCATTCCTTTCAGGTTTTTTGCCGGCATTATAATTACGGGGCGGTTTGCAAGCGTAAAAGTCCCACATTTGGTGTGTTTCCCGTGCATAAAACCGAGGCGGGACAACAGGAAGAACTTTTTAAGAACCTGACCGATCCGTTTTATATCGTCGACAGCCGCGAGTGGCAGGTAATACAACCCAACCTCGCGAAGTTTTTTGAAACCGGAGCGGAAGTGCTCACCATTGAGAAGGAACGACCGCATGTACCGCTGGAACGGGCGCTGATGGCCATTCGCTTCAAACCCGAAATATTCGGAACCCAGTTTCACCCGGAAGCCGATGCCATTGGCATGCGGCATTACCTGCTTCATGATGAAGAAAAGAAACAGCAGGCCATCGCTCAGGTGGGTGAACAAAAATACACCGAGATGATCGATCATCTTTTCGATGAAGAGAAGATCATTACCACCCGAAGCCATATCATTCCCGGATTTCTGCGCAAAGCGTTCATCGAAACGCTGGTGAATGTATAACACCATCCTTAACGCGACTTAACACCGGCCGTTCGGTTATTTTAACGTACTTTTGCAGCCTTTTTTAGGTATTAAATTATGAATGGATTAATCATGACAGCCCAGTTGCTGCTTAGCCTTACCATCCTGGTGGTTTTGCACGAATTCGGGCATTTTATCACAGCCCGTCTCTTCAAAATGCGGGTTGAGAAGTTCTATCTCTTTTTCGATTTTCTGTTTCCACTTGGTAATGTACTGAAGTTCTCTCTTTTTAAATTCAAGAAGGGCGATACAGAATACGGCATCGGATGGTTCCCGCTGGGCGGCTATGTGAATATCAGCGGCATGATCGACGAAAGCATGAATACCGACCAGATGAAGAGTGAACCACAACCCTGGGAATTTCGCAGCAAACCGGCCTGGCAACGTCTTATCGTTATTCTGGGCGGCGTGATCGTGAATGTGATCCTGGGCATCATCATTTTTACCAGCATCATGCATGTGTACGGTGAAAAAAAGACCCCGTTAGCAGAGGTGAACATCCGGGGTATTCATGCCGGTGAATTTGCACGTGAACTGGGATTTGCCGAAGGCGATAAAATTATATCCGTAAACGGCAACCATCTGAAATATTTCGAAGAGATATATGAGTCGAAGAACATCATGGCCGATGAGGTGTATTTCGAAGTGGATCGTAATGGTGAAACCAAACGCATTCAGATGTCGCACGACTTTATTGCCCGCCTCAGCAAAAGTAAATCCGAATTTATTTCACCCATAAACATCAGTGTGGTGGAACAGCTTTCCGACAAGCTCACCAACGCTAAAGATGCCGGGATACAGGTCAATGACCAGATCATAGGTGGTGGCGATACCACACTTATGTATTTCCATGAATTGCAAGCCTATCTGAAAAACCATTCAGGACAAACCGTGAAGCTGAAAGTGGTTCGCAACGCGGCCGATACCCTGCAGATCCCGGTGGCCGTTGACGGGGAAGGACGTATCGGTTTTCAACCGGCCTACAATTCTATTTTCCATGTAGATACCATTACCTACTCATGGGGCAGCGCCGTACCCAAAGGGTTCTCTGTGGCATACCAAACGTTTGCCGACCAGCTGGGCGGACTCAAGAAAATATTTACCGGACGCATAAAGGCCCAGGATGCTCTTTCAGGACCTATTGGTATTGCACAGGCATTTGGCGGACACTGGAACTGGGAGTGGTTCTGGCGACTCACCGGCCTTATTTCCCTGGTACTGGCCATCATGAACCTGCTACCAATTCCGGGGCTTGATGGAGGATACGCGATCTTTATTCTCTGGGAGCTTATCACCGGACGAAAGGTGAGTGATACCGTAATGACCCGTGCACTGAATATCGGTTTGGTGATCATTCTGTTGCTAACCTTTTTTGCCTTGGGTAACGACATCTTTAAAATTATCTTCAAGAAGTAATTTCCAGCCATGGATAATTATTATGCACTCTTTGACCTGCCCGTTTCTTTCCGGGTGGATGAACACGTGTTGCGTAAGAAATATTTTGAATTGAGCCGACAGTCGCATCCCGACTTTTTTGCCACCACCGGCGATGCCATGAAGGAAGATGCCCTGGAGCAAAGCACCCGCATAAATAACGGTTACCGTATCCTGAATTCGAAAGCGCTCAGGATAAAATACCTGCTTGAACTGAAAGAGGTACTGAATACGAATGAAAAAGAAGTGCTTCCCCCGGCCTTTTTAATGGAGATGATGGAGCTGAATGAAATGATCGACAGTGCCACTGCGCAGCAATCAGACGAGGTAAAGGCCCGGGTTGATGAACTGACGTTGCAGCTTGAACAGGAATTACAGCAAACCTGTGATGTATACGATGCAACACAGGACCCCAAAGCGTTGTATAAAGTGAAGGAAGCCTGGCACAAACAAAAATATTTATTGCGGATTCACGAGGCAATGCATAAATTTGCCCGGCAATAAAGCACCGGAAGTTCCGTGTTTTGGCAATATCCTCGGTATCCCGATAGCTATCGGGAGCGCTGGTAAACGAAAAGAAAGAGAGAACAAAAAAATATACCACTACCAGGTATGCCCGGATGGCGGAATCGGTAGACGCGCTGGTCTCAAACACCAGTAACGAAAGTTGTGCCGGTTCGACCCCGGCTCCGGGTACATAGTCAGCGTTGAACAGGGAACACCCTTCAACGCTGATTTTTTTTTTATAGCAAAGCATCCGGATTTCTTTACAGTTTACAGAACCTACCGTTGAATATCTCTGCTGCAATCGTCAATCAGACCAGGTGAATATGAGGTGCGTACTTCTTTTTTCCGGTCGATGAATTTTTAAAACGTTTGCTGCGAAAGGCTTTGCCAAGACAAGCCCTGTTTTGTGTAAAAAATGTTTACCAAAGTCAATGCGTAACTGAACTATTAAATGTAGTTTCGTGTCCCGTATATGAAAAATCCCAAGTACATTTTCGTTACGGGCGGTGTTACCTCTTCCCTCGGCAAAGGCATCATTTCAGCCTCCCTCGCCAAACTTCTTCAGGCCCGCGACTATTCCGTAACCATTCAGAAATTCGATCCGTATATCAACGTGGATCCCGGCACGCTTAACCCGTACGAACACGGTGAATGTTATGT
>JBGAVF010000075.1:0-11172 GCA_044228315.1 Bacteroidia bacterium
CCGATGTTTGACTGACCGAACTGACGAACCTCGGGTCGAAGGCGGTGGCGACGATCGAATACGAGATCCGGGTGGCCGGCGATATCCCGCCTGAGGCGTTGGCCGAATTGCACGAAGCGCGGCTGCACCGGAGGGGAGTGGAGACCGTGCTGCGCGGTCCGGTGCCGGACCAGGCGGCGTTGGTGGGCATCATCAACTGGCTCCAGTTGATGGGCGTCGAACTGCGCGAGGTCCGGCAGGCCGGACCGGAAGATGATGCGGCCGGCGATGGGCGAAGCTGAGCCGCGGGTGGTCGAGATCCGGGTCATCGGCACGCCGGGCCCGCTCGTCCACGACCGGTTGCCCGGATTCGAGGCAGCGTCGGCGCGATCGGTCACGGTGATCAGCGGGCGGCTGGACCCCGGGGAGGACCTGACCGCCGTCCTGGCCGTGCTGGTCAAGTACGGCCTGCAGGCGTTGGACACCCGGATGTTCGGCCAGTGCGGCACCGCACCACGCCGCGGATGACCCGGTCGATCACCCGCGACGCCGGCGGAACCGCCTCGGACCCTACTTGGCCCACTCCCGGCCGTGAGCGGCCGCCCGGGCCATGCCCCGAAAGCACTTATTGAGCAAAAATACGGCGCATCGGTGCGTTTTGAAGCCCTCAACACCATGGTGAACGAAGGCCTTACCGATTACCTGAAAGCGCAAAAGTTTGAGTTTTACGGCATGCCGATGGGTATTAACAGCGATGACGACAAACCGGGAGAAGATAGCATGAACTTTAAATTCGAACTGGGTCTGCGTCCGGCCATCGACCTGAAAATTGATTCAAATGTGTCGGTAACCCGCTACAAAGTAGAAGTGCTTGAAGAAGAGATCACCAAAGAACTGGATCTGATCCAGCGCCGTCAGGGGTCACTGGGCGAAGTGGACACTGTAGAGGTAAACGACCTGCTGAACGGAGACTTCACCGAATGCAACGAAGACGGTGCGGCTTTCGAAGGAGGTTTGTCGGCTGAGAAAAAAAGCATTTTGCTTTCTACCATTAAAAACGAAGAACTGAAAGCCCCGTTCATGGGCAAGAAAGTGGGTGACACCGTTACCTTCAACATCTTTACCCTGTTCGATAACAACACCACCGAAATTGCTTCCATTTTCGGCATAGAAAAAGAAGCCGCCAAAGACCTGAATCCAACCTTCACTTTTACTATCGGTAAAATTCAACGGTTGGTACTGGCCGAACTGAATGAAGAACTTTTTGCAAAGTTCAGCACCGAAGATCGTCCGGTAAATTCACTCGATGACCTGAAGGCCATTATCCGCACCGAAATCGGCAAATACTTCGAGTCGCAGGCTGAAAACATGATGGAAGATGACCTGGTGAAAGAGCTGGTGAAACTTCACAACATCAACCTGCCTGATGCATTTTTGTTACGCTGGATCAAAGACCAGAACAAGGATAAGGACGCCCACGATATTGAACACGATTACCTGCACGAAAAAGAATACCTGAAATGGAGCATCGTGCGCGATAAGGTATTTACCGAACAAGGTTTTGAAATTGAAGAAGGCGAACTGGAAGAACAATACCAGAACCTGTTGAGTAACTACATGCAGCGTTATGGCTATGATCCGAATATGATGGCCATTCGTAATGAATTTGAAACCAAGTATTTCAAACGGGAAGACCAGCAGGAGAATGTAGCCAATATGGTACGCACACAAAAAGTAATGGCATATGTAAAACAGCATATCACCATTCTGGAAAATCCGATCGACAACAAGACCTTTGATGAGATTCGTGTGGAGCGTTCGAAACATGCCCACGATCACGACCACGAATAAACCTGTGACACGGAATAGGAAGCCCTGTATTCATTACGAGTACAGGGCTTTTTTATGCACCGCACCTCAAAATCACGTTTTACCCGTTCTGCACATTTCCGGGAATGAGGCCGGTGCACTGCACAAACTGGCCAATGTGGCATTTTTTTAATGCGTTTGTCAGTAAGAACGGGTAATCTTGTCGTGAAACGGGGGATATTGTACATTCGCACAACATTTGCCAAGTAAAAGAATATAAAAAAAATTCAACCCATGAGATTTAACAACGAATTCGAAAAATATGCCATACGTCATCATGGCATCAGCAGCCTTACCCTGCATCAGTACAAATCGGAAGTAGAAGGCATGACCCGGAGCATTATTGAAGAACGTGCCCAGCCATTCCGTGAAATTGACGTGTTCTCCCGCCTCATGGCCGATCGTATCATATTTCTGGGAACCCCTATCGACGATTATATAGCCAATGTGGTACAGGCCCAGTTACTGTTTCTGGAAAGTGCCGATGCCAAACGTGATATTCAGATGTATATCAACAGTCCGGGCGGAAGTGTACATGCCGGTTTAGGTATTTATGATACCATGCAATACATATCGCCCGATGTGGCTACTATATGCACAGGAATGGCCGCCAGTATGGGTGCCGTACTTATGTGTGCCGGTGTAAAAGGCAAACGTACCGCGCTCAAGCATTCCCGCATCATGATCCACCAGCCTATGGGTGGCATGCAGGGACAGGCTTCCGACATGGAAATATCGTTCAAGCAGATCTCTATTTTAAAGAAAGAGTTGTACGACATCATTGCGCATCACAGCGGACGTACCTACGAAGAAGTGGAACGCGACAGCGACCGCGACTACTGGATGACGGCCATGGAATCGAAAGAATATGGCATGATCGATGAAGTGTTGCTGAAAAGCAAGAGCGACAAGAAAATAGTGTAAGCAAACCCTTTTGCTTAATTTTGAAACTGTTCCGGGGAATCCCGGGACAGTTTTTTATTTCGTATTTGTATCCTCATGAAAAATAAAACAACCAAAGAACTTACCTGTTCTTTTTGCGGAAAACCCCAGTCACAGGCCGGGATGATCATCAGCGGAGAGAATGCCAATATTTGCGATGCCTGCGCCACCCAGGTGAATACCATGATGTTCGGGGAAGGCAATGCCCCTAAGAAAGAATTCAACAAAACGTTACAGGATAAAAAGGTACCTACCCCGTTCGAGATGAAATCGTTTCTGGATGAATACATCATCGGGCAGGACGAAGCCAAAAAGGTGATCAGTGTTTCGGTTTACAATCATTACAAACGCATTCTTAAACAGGATAAGAACGACGATGTGGAAATTGAGAAATCGAATATCATCATGGTAGGTGAAACCGGCACCGGAAAAACCCTGCTGGCCAAAACCATTGCCAAGATCCTGAATGTGCCTTTCTGCATTGCCGATGCCACCGTACTCACCGAAGCCGGGTATGTAGGTGAAGATGTGGAAACCATCATCACCCGTTTGCTGCAGAATGCCAACTACAATGTAGATGCGGCTGAAATGGGCATAGTATATATCGATGAAATTGATAAGATCGCCCGCAAAAGCGATAACCCTTCCATTACCCGCGATGTGAGCGGTGAAGGGGTGCAGCAGGGCCTCCTGAAACTGCTCGAAGGTACCGTGGCCAATATCCCCCCTCAGGGCGGACGCAAGCATCCCGACCAGAAGTATATTCAGGTGAATACACAAAACATCCTGTTCATCTGCGGAGGGGCTTTTGAAGGCATCGGAAAACAGATCGCCTCCCGATTGCAATCACAAACCATTGGCTTCCGTACCGGCAACGAGGAAGAAAAATTTGATGAAGCAAACCCGTTGCAGTATATAGCACCGGCCGACCTGCGTTCCTTCGGACTGATACCGGAAATAATCGGTCGCCTTCCGGTAATCACCTATCTGAATCCCTTATCGAAAGAGGCGCTGCGTGAAATACTTATTAAACCGAAGAATGCCCTCATCAAGCAATATAAAAAGCTGATGAAGATGGATGATATCACGCTGGAATTCAACGACAATGTGATCGACTACATTGTGGACAAAGCCCTCGAATATAAGCTGGGGGCCCGGGGCTTGCGAACCATTTGTGAAGCCATCATGCTCGATTACATGTTTGATGCCCCGTCTTACAGAGGCAAGAAAGTGAGCATCTCACTCGATGAAGCCAGAAACCGGGTTGAGAAACTGCATTTGCGAACCCTTAACGCAGCCTGAAAAATCGTTTGAATAACACCCACATTACAATAGTTAATATAAAGTACCTGTGCGTTCACTCTATTCCAAATAACGGCACACTGCATGAGCACCTATACACAATTCGATGCGGTTGAATCCTACATCCACCCCGACTACCGGATGGAGCAGAATCACCTGCGCGAACTATGGGTAGTTTGCACACACAACGGTATTTCCTATGTAGTGTACGATGGCTACCAGAAACAGGTACTGATGTACCGGAATTACGAGGTGCATGATATATTCGAAGCTGGTCGGAATATATGGAAACAGTTTCTCGAGTCGCATGATATATTCATGAATGAATTCAAAAGAGTAAAACTGGGTATCAGTCATGAACGCTTCACCTTAATTCCACAATCATTGTTTGATGAAGATGAAACGGCCACGTTCTATGCCCAGAAATACCGCTTATCATCGGAAGACCGGCTGGCCACATTGCGTCTGGCCGATTTTGGGGCGCAAACCATTTATTCTTTTCCTGCATTTATTGCCGAAGAGTTTTCGGCCCGTTATGATCAGTTCCGGATGTTTCACCACATTCACGCATGGCTCTCGGCATTGTATTATCAAACCCAGCATCTGAATAAAGAAGTGATATACCTTCACATTCAGGAGTCGGTTTTCGATATTGCCGTTATTAAGAAAAGTCAGCTGCAGTTTTGCAATGCATACCGGTACAACAACCCGGAAGACATCCTGTACTTTGTAATGCATGTATACCAGTCGTACCGCCTGCAGGCCGAACAACATGAACTTTATTACACCGGAAGTCATACACAGCTGAAAGCGATCCTATCCCTGCTGAAGACGTATGTGAGGAACGTACAGGAGGTTTCACTGTATGCGCTTCCTGACCCCGGCATTCACAACAACCCGGTTTTCCTTTTACAACATTGCGTATAATATCCGGCTCCCGCAAAGGCCTTCAGATTGCCGTACCCCACGGGTTGCCTGTGAGGCCAACCACCGATCGTGCCCGTGAAAGCGTTTTCAATATTCTGGAAACACGGTATGATCTGGAAAATATGCTGGTGCTTGATCTTTTCAGCGGCACCGGGTCCATGGCCTTTGAATTCGCTTCCCGCGGGGTTGCCGATGTTACCTGCGTGGATGCCGACAACAAGTGTGTGAAACATCTGAATGAGGTGATCCGGAAATACGATTTTGAAAACGTGAGCGTGGTTCGTTCCGATGTGTTCCGTTTTCTGCAGCAACCGGCCGAACCTGTGCAACTCATTTTTGCCGACCCACCCTACGACCTCCCCCATTACGATCGCATGAAGCAACTGATCTTTGAGAACGGATGGCTGCAGCCCGATGGCATCTTCATTGCCGAACACCATACCAAGAACAGTCTGGTAAAAGATGCTGACTTTCTGGAAGAACGGATCTACGGCCAATCTGCTTTTACGTTCTATAAAAAAAAGTAACTTGCACCTTGTTATGAATACAGCCCTCTTTCCCGGTTCGTTCGACCCCATTACGGTGGGGCATCACGATATCATTCTACGTGCCCTGCAACTCTTCGATACCATTTACGTGGGCATTGGCACCAATTCAGGAAAGCAGTGCATGTTTACCCTCGAACACCGGCTGATGTTTCTTGAGAAACAAAGTGGTTCAGTACAATGGATTAACCGTTGACTATTGTCGTGAGATCGGGGCCCGTTTTATTCTGCGCGGACTCCGCAGTGATGCCGATTTTGAATATGAAAAGAATATTGCCCAGATCAACCGGGAAGTAGCCGGTGATATCGAAACGGTTTTTATGGTATGCAATCCTGCCTATTCCGCCGTGAGCTCCACCATTGTGAAAGATCTGAAACGCAACGGAGGCGACATTTCAAGGTATATTCCCGCAGCCCTCAAAAGCCTGCTGTAAACTCCTGCGCTACGGTACGTTGAAGCCTGATGCATGGCAGCAGCAAGCTCCCGGCTGACTCCGCCCTGTTAGCGTGTGATAATGCCCTGCAGGTAAGCAAAGAATTCGTAACTTTGCCACATGAATTCAGATATCACCCGACGTGTTCAACTGGCCCTCGATTCCATGCGTCCGTTTCTGAAAGCCGACGGAGGAGATGCCGAAATACTGGAAGTAACCAGTGATATGCGTGTACGCATCCGCCTGCTGGGCACATGCAGTACCTGCGACCTCAGCCAGATGACCATGAAGGCCGGCATTGAGCAGGCCATTATAAAGGCCGTCCCGGAAGTGAGTGCGGTAGAAGCCGTTTAGCCCGCTTATCCTTCAACTGCCTTTTTTTATCCGTTCAATAATTTTCACGATACAACACTCCCCGATTTTAATTCATGAAACTGGTAACCTACAAAAATGCCGATGCCGAAGTACTGGGCATCGTGGTGAACGAACAGGTATATGACCTGCGTGCTTTAGATACCCGCATCCCGGCCACCCTTCTGGGCATCCTGCAGGGGGGCGACTTTGCTATGAACCTTACGAAAGATGTTGACAAGGGCCTGAAGAACGGCACCATAAAAGCCAATGGGGTTTCTTATGAAAGTATCTATAACAAGTTACAGGCACCTATACCCAACCCAAGCAGTTGCCGCGACGGGTATGCCTTTCGCCAGCATGTGGCAGCTGCACGCCGTAACCGTGGCGTGCCTATGATCCCGGAGTTCGACCAGTACCCTATCTTCTATTTCACCAATCACAACGCCATTCAGGGACCCGGCGATATTGTATGCATGCCCGATCATTTTCAGAAGCTCGACTTCGAACTGGAGGTAGCCATTGTGGTAGGTAAAAAAGGGCGCAACATTAAAGCGGCTGAAGCCGATGCCTATATAGCCGGCTACATGATCATGAACGATATGAGTGCCCGCACCCTGCAGATGGAAGAGATGCTGCTGAACCTGGGACCTGCCAAAGGCAAGGATTTCAGTACCGTGATCGGACCCGTTTTTGTAACCCCCGACGAGCTGGATAGTTATAAAATTCCGGCCAAGCCGAGCCATACCGGTAACAACCACAACCTCGATATGAAATGCTGGGTGAACGATGTGCTGGTTTCTCACGGGAATGTAGGCGATATGGACTGGACCTTTGCCGAAATACTGGAACGCTGTGCATACGGTGTCGATATCCTGCCCGGTGATGTGATCGGCAGCGGCACGGTGGGTACCGGCTGCTTTCTGGAACTCAATGGTACCGGATTGCTGAACGATAAAAACTTCAAGCCCCAGTGGCTGCAGCCCGGTGATGTGGTAAAAATGGAGATCACCGGTTTGGGTACCCTCATCAATACCATTGTAAAAGAAAATACTGACTGGAGTATTCTGGCACTCAAAAAACAAACACAACCCCAGGCTTAACACCATGATGCGGTTCGACATCCTTACCCTGCACCCGGGACTGCTGGAAGGTCCCTTTGCGCACAGCATAGTAAAACGGGCCGCAGAAAAAGGACTGGTAGAGATCGTCATCCACAACCTGCGCGATTATTCCACACACCGCTTCAAACAATGCGACGACTACCCATTCGGTGGTTCGGCCGGCATGGTGATGATGATAGAGCCTATTGACCGTTGCATCACACACCTGAAAAGCGAACGCACTTACGACGAGATCATTTATTTATGTCCGGATGCCCCGGTGCTGAACCAGCCCATGGTGAATCGTTTTTCCATGCAACAGAATTTTATTTTGCTGTGCGGACATTACAAAGGTGTGGATCAGCGTGTGCGTGATCAGTTCATTACAAAAGAAATTTCTATAGGTGACTATGTGTTAAGCGGTGGCGAACTCCCAGCAGCCATCCTTGTTGATGCGGTGGTACGTCTCATTCCGGGGGCCATCAACGATGTTACCTCAGCACTCACCGATTCGTTTCAGGACAACCTGCTGAGTCCTCCGGTGTATACCCGTCCGGCTGAATATAAAGGCTGGAAAGTTCCGGAGGTACTGATCCAGGGCAATCATGCAAAAATTGAGGAATGGCTTCACGAAAAAGCCCTTGAAAAAACAAAGCAGATAAGACCCGATCTGCTGGGAGAGGAATAGACGGAGGTAGATGGTAGATGGTAGGTGGTAAATGGTAATATTTGAATTTTCGCTTTACTCATTACCTTTTACATTTCACCCCTCAAAGTACGAAGTACCATCTACCTAATACCACATACCATCTACCATACTTCCTACTTGGTACGCTTCATGATCATTTCAGCAAATGCGGTAAGTTGCTGTTTCTTTTCATCCGCAAGTTCCGACTGTTGTAAGGCATCGAGAGCCCGGGTATAGTAATGCTGCATTTCTTCCTCCGCCCGGCGTTGCGCACCGGATTCAATAAATATTTTTTTAACGGCCTCCACCTTTTCAGCCGGACCGGCCGTGTTATTGGTAAGCCATTGGTTCAATGATGCTTTCTGGTTTTCATCGCCCAGTTCCATGGCTTTCAGCCAGAGGAACGTTTTTTTATTGGCCAGAATATCCCCGCCAACCTGCTTGCCAAAATTCGACGCATCGGTTGCAAAGGCATCCAGAATATCATCATGCAACTGAAAAGCGATACCCAGATTCTTGCCGAAGCTATACAGATCAGAAGCCAGCCGTTCGCTGCCACCTCCGCATACAGCACCGATATGAAAACTGCACCCGAGCAGCACCGAAGTTTTCAGAGCGATCATGTGCAGATATTCATCAATAGTAACATCGTCTCTGCGCTCAAAATCCATATCCAGCTGCTGTCCTTCGCATACTTCAATGGCCGTGGTTGTAAACACCGGCAACACCTTCTGAAATATTTCGGGAGGCAGTTGCTGCAAAAACATCACCGACCGGAACATCATCATATCCCCGCTGAGAATAGCAGTTGGGGTATCCCATTTTGTATGCACGGTAGGTTTACTCCGGCGCAGGGGGGCAGCATCCATGATATCGTCGTGCACCAGTGTGAAGTTATGAAACACCTCAATGGCCATGGCCGCCGGAAGGGCGGCATGTACATCACCTCCCGCAGCTTCTGCTGCCAGTAGCACCATCAGCGGACGCAGGCGCTTTCCCCCCAGGCTCATGATGTAGTTTGCCGGATCGTACAGTGTAGCAGGGGACCCGGTAAACCGATGGGTATTTATATATTCTTCAAAAAGGGTAAAGTATTGAGCGGGGACAGTCATAGGGTGCAGCAAAGGTAAATTTAATTTCAGCTTGATAAAGAGTAAGAACAGCCCGGATGCCGGTTTGTTTTGACCAGGATGGTAAACATGGTCCTGAGGCAGTAGTGCTAAGAATTTACCGGTGTTTGAAAATAAAGCCCGAAATTTGAAGCGTACAATCCAACAAACTCCCACTTTAATAACACCCGTTATGGACCCGAATACCATTCAACAATTAGCCGCATTCATGCAAGCCGATGGCCGTGCCGAATCATTGCTGGGCAAGCCCTTTATGCTGGGTGAGTATACGTGTATCCCCGTTATGTCGGTGAAAGTAGGACTGGGCAAGCCGGCCTCCTTTGGCGACGAAACTGCCACTGGCGACGAAGGGGAAAGTCTGGAATTAAAACCCATCGGTTTTCTGGTGAACCGGGGCAGCGACATACACTTCATCACGGCCAATGCCCCTACAGCCATGAATGCCATTCTTGAAAAGATCCCACCCCTGATCGAGAAGTTTCTGGAGAAGTAAATAACGCCTCGGAGTGGTTTGAATTCAATTTCAAACGAAAAGTGCCTGTTACGGAATTAAGCCGTACCTTTGCAAAAAAGTTCCATGAGCAGAATAGTCGCCATCGTAGGTCGTCCCAATGTGGGCAAATCAACCTTCTTCAACCGTTTGGTAGGAGGCAGGCAGGCTATTGTAGAAGATTCGCCCGGTGTTACCCGCGACAGGCATTACGGCTCCTGTGAGTGGAACGGACAAACCTTTACCGTAGTGGATACCGGTGGTTTTGTTCATGGCAGTGAAGACATCTTTGAATCGGCTATACGCAGCCAGGTGAACATTGCCGTTACCGAAGCTTCGGTGATCCTGTTTATGGTGGATGTGAGCGAAGGCGTGCATCCGCTTGATACCGAAGTAGCCAATATGCTTCGTCGCTCCAAAAAACCGGTGATCCTGGTGGCCAACAAAGCGGATAATGCAGAACGTGAAATGGGCGCCCCTGAATTTTATCAGTTCGGCCTGGGCGAAATGTTCAGCATCAGCAGCGCCAGTGGCAGTGGTACCGGCGACCTGCTCGACCGTGTGGTTGAATTGCTTCAGAACGAACAGGATATTGACGACCTCTCGCACCTGCCCAAAGTGGCCATTGTGGGTAAACCCAATGTAGGTAAGTCAAGTTTCATCAACGCCCTGCTTGGGGTCGACCGCAACATTGTTACCGATATTGCCGGTACTACCCGCGACACCATCCACTCGCGTTACAATGGCTTTGGCCACGACTTTATGCTCATTGACACCGCCGGCATCCGTAAAAAGACGAAGGTGAATGAAGATATTGAGTTTTATTCGGTGATGCGCAGCATCAAAGCCATTGAAGACTGCGACGTGTGCGGACTCATGATCGATGCCACCCAAGGCATTGAAAAACAGGATCTGAACCTGCTTCATCTGGCAGAAAAGAACGGCAAAGGCATCGTGATACTGGTGAACAAATGGGATGTGATCGACAAAGACACCAAAACCACTTTGAAATTTGAAAAACAGATAAAAGAAGCTACGGCCCCATTCACCGATATTCCCATTCTTTTTATTTCGGCCACCGAAAAACAACGAATCCATAAAGCGGTGGAGTTGCTGATGCAGGTGAATGAAAATCTGAAACGTCATATCTCAACCCATGAACTCAACGATTTCCTGAAAGAGACCGTGGAAGCCTATCAGCCCCCGTCTATTAAAGGGAAGTTCATTAAAATAAAATTCATCACCCAGTTGCATACCAAGACCCCTTCTTTTGCCTTGTTCTGCAACCTGCCCCAGTATATTCAGGAAAATTACCGGCGTTATCTCGAAAATAAATTCAGGGAACGCTATGAGTTCCATGGGGTACCGATCCGGCTTTACTTCCGAAAAAAATAAACACGTTGGAAATTTTT
>JBGAVF010000076.1:0-11164 GCA_044228315.1 Bacteroidia bacterium
GGCCCTGAGCGTATCAGCCACATGGCTTTCAATTGTATCCTCTTTGTCGAATACAGCCGCAATGCCGCCCTGAGCATACATCGTATTCGATTCGCCAATGGTTCCTTTGGTCAGGATCAGCACCCTGGCAAATTCAGAACAACGAATGGCATAGTGAAGGCCTGCAATGCCACTGCCTATCACTACAATATCATATTCTTCGGTTTTCATGCGAATGCAAGCATGCGTTTAATGGGTGTGTACGCCTTCTCAATAATCGCATCGGATAAAAATATTTCGTGCGAAGCCGCAGATTCTTTGCCAATGGAGCGAAGCACTTCCAGGGTATTTTCGAGCGTGATCTTTTTCATGTACGGACACTTTATACACGGCGTTACAAATTCCTTCTCCGGATACATGCCTTTGAGGGTGGCGCCCAAATCACATTCAGAGGCGAGAATGAATTTTTTTGCTTTGCTTTCACCTACATAGCGAAGAATATCATTGGTGCTTCCCAAAACCCCGGCCGTATTAGCGAATGATGCTTCAACGGTTTCTTCCGGCACTTCCCAGTGCATGAGTACTTCAGCATCCGGGTTCATCATCTGCATCGACTTCATGGAAGCCACCGTAAATTGTTCATGTACTTCACAACGACCGTTCCACAGGATGAGTTTTTTTCCGGTTTCTTGTTCAATCTTCCGGCTCAGGTTCTGCCCCATAAAAATATCCGGTACAAATATGAGTTCCTTATCGGGGAAGGAGCGGGCAATATTCAATGCATTGCGGGAGGTACAACATATATCGCACTCAGCTTTGGTTTCAGCATACGTGTTTACATAAGCAATTACAGGTACACCGGGGTGCCTGCGTTTTAGTTCCCGTACATCCTCACCTGTAATACTGGCAGCCAGAGAGCATCCCGCCTCGTGGTCGGGAATAAATACGTGTTTTCCCGCATTCAGTATTTTAGCAGTTTCTGCCATAAATACAACACCGCAGAAAACAATATTCTTCGCATTGGTTTTTGAGGCTTCAACACTCAGGCCCAGCGAGTCGCCAATAAAATCGGCCACACCTCCCTGTGCAACCGTAAGTTGCACCTCGGGGGGCATATAATAGTGTGAAAGGATTACAGCATCTTTTTCTCTTTTCAGTGCGTTGATCTCAGTAACAAGTTCTTTTTGTTCTTTCGTTAAGAAATTCATAGGATACGTGGTTCAATGTAACTTCCCGATTCAATACATGGATGAATCAGAATTGAAATTAAGCGCCCAAAGGTAGCATGTAAAGAAACGAAGAAGCATGACCTGAATCATGTTTCCAGCAGCATTCCCGGCTGTAGAAGGCCTGTTTACCGGGTGTGGTTAAAACAGTTGCTTTTTATAGGTAAACAGTGTTTTGTATGGTTTCGCACCAATCTGTTTCATCAGCTTCATCATGCCGGCATTGAAATCACCGATCCAGGCCAGTTCCATGAAATCAAGACGGGGATACTTCTTCAAAGCCTGAAACATACTATGAATGAGAACAGCATCCATACCGATATGGCGGTACTCCGGAACGATACCGAACATGAACGACTGGATTCGGGTCACCGGTATTTTTTTTCGCTGGAAATACAGCCGGATCTTATCGATCCAGTTCAGGCTTCCGTCGGCATCTGTGAATAATTCATTCAGTTCGCGCAGCGCCAGAAAGGCACCTGCCGGATTTTGTTTATAGTAAACCACCCAGAGAAGTTCCGGCTCGATCACCATTTTCAGTGACTGAAACATGGCTGTAGCCGATTCAACGGTAAGTGGTTTATAAAATTCCTGTTCATGCCAGGCTTTATTATATACTTCGGTCACATCATGAATAAACTGACTGGCATTTTCGAACGTGAAATGTTTCACGGTAATATCAGGGTGCTGTAATTTTCTGTTGGCAATGCGTGCAAAACGATCGTCGGGAAAGCTGTCTGGACGGACAGCATAATAGTGCTGTTCAAAATCTTTTTGATATCCGTAGTTTTCAAAGAGGGTTTTGTAATACGGAGGGTTGTAGTTCTGCAAATAGGAGGGGGCATCAAAGCCATCAATCAGCAATCCCCAGAAGCGGTCGCGTTCTCCGCAGTTAACCGGGGCCTGCATGGTATGCACACCTTGTAGTTTCAGGTAACTTTCGGCGGTGTCAAAAAGGATCTTCGCTACCTCAGCATCTTCAATGCATTCGAAAAATCCGGCTCCCCCGATATGTTTACCATCCAGTGATGTATAATGAAAAGCGGCAATACGTCCTGCCGGTACGTTATCGGCATCAAGAATCACCCATCGACGGGTATCTCCGTTTTGCAGGGCAATATTCAGCCGTTTATTAAATACGGCTTCAATATCTTCTTCCAGGTGCGGAATAAAATTATCATCGTTCTCATATATAAGAAACGGCACACGATGAAAAAGTCTTCGTGTGGCTCTTCCTTTTACTTCTTTTATATGATATTCCGCCATGGGGTTTTATTTTACTAAATCACCGGTTTTCAATTCGTCGGGTTTTACTTTCCCGATCTGAATCAGTGAGTCAATGGGAAGGCCGCCCTCTTTTCTGGTTCTGGCATGAAATTGCAAGGCATGCAATTTGCCGGATGCTGAATGAATCTCCACCGCATACGGAATAGGGTCAAAATCACCGGATGAGATGCCGTTCCGTTCGAAAACCGGGCGGAATCCATCGGTAAAGAGGGTTTGGCCTACATACCCGATGCCCCATTCGTTGACCTCAAAATAACCGGCATCTTCCTTTTTCAGTAACAAATAAATATCGGTTTGCGGTGGGCATTCCGAAATATTAATTTTCTGTATGTTTTTGTAAAACACATAGAACAACACCATTTGCAGTGCACAGAACATGAAAAGTATGCTCATCCATACCGGAGTTTTTTTATCGTTTGCCTGGTACAGAAAATAGCCCAGTACTACTGCTACAAGTGCGCCACCCGCAATGCCTGCTGCGGTATAAACCGTTTTATAATAGGCTACATTGAGCTTCACAAACAATACGGAAAGGATGGTAATGCCGATGGCCAGAAAAGGAAGAGACAACACGGCTGACGTATGTTTGCTGCCGGTGATCCGCTTTATAATGGTACCGCACAGATAGGCCAGAACGATGGCAAAAATGAGCCAGAACATTTTACTGTCATATAATTCTTCGTACATACAGAACAATTGTTATTTTTGGATGCAAATTAACCGATAATTTCTGATCATGAATATAGGAGATAAAATGCCTGAATTTACCCTGATGGGAGTAGATGATAAGGAGCATGATAATTTTGATTACGCCGACCGTTATGCTATTGCCATTGTATTTACATGCAATACCTGTCCAACGTCACAGGAATACTGGGGGCGCATTCATACCATGAAAAGCAAATATGAAGAGGATAACCTGATCTTGCTTTGCATCAACAGTAACGATGCGGTTCAAAGTCCTGATGACAGTTTCGCGAAGATGAAAGAAGTGGCAAAATCGGCCGGTATTTATCCGCATTACCTGTATGATGAATCCCAGGCTGTGGCTAAAAAATTCGGAGCCACGATCACTCCCGAAGTTTTTCTTTTCAACAGCAAACGTGAACTGGTGTATCATGGCGCCATTGATGACTCATGGGATAATGAATTCACCGTAACCGCCCGATTCGCTGGAAATAAGCATGGTGAAACATCTCTGCCTATGGCTTGTGGCAACCTTACTGGTTTGTTCAGCACATGCACAATTATACATACCGGTGGCTTCGGAAGCCTACTATTTTGCCGAGCGGGCCGAGATCAAGCAGAACAACCTGAATACATTTCCTCTGCATAGCAGTGCCAAGCCCTTTGCGGCCAATGCGTTGCTGCAAACCAACCTTACCGATGGCGCCACTTCCGTAGACCGTAAGAATGCCGAAATGCTTACGAAAACATATTTTATGTATTCACAGAATCCGGAAAAGAAGCCTTTCTTAAAATATTTCTATAAACAACCCGGATCTTTATACAGTGTCAATACCCCTGATTTCTCTCTCAGTATAAATCCGGTGATCCACGTGGCGGGGGGAGCGGAGCAATGGAATGATGGCAGTTCGTCGGGCAACGACATCCTGTTTATCAATTCAAGAGGGGCCGAAGTGCAGGGTGTGATCGATAATAAAATTGCTTTCTATACATTGCTAACCGACAACCAGATGCTCGCACCGTTGCAGAACCGGTTGTATGGCAAAAATGTTTATTGCCTGCCGGGAGAAGCTTTTTTCAAGAATTTTAAAGGCAATCACGGGTTCGACTTTTTCCATGCTGAAGGGTACGTTGCAGCTCCTGTCACCAAACATATTAACTTTCAATTCGGAAACACCAAACAATTCATTGGTAACGGCATGCGATCCCTGATCCTGAGTGACTTTACCAAACCACATCTTTCCTTACTGCTGAATACACAGGTATGGAAAATCAATTACAGGAATATTTTTACCGAGCTTACCGATTCGGCTTTTGCCACCGGGGCCGGTGTGTATAATAAAAAGTTCGCGGCGATTCACCATCTTAGTATCAACATATCGCGAACATTGAATATTGGACTGTTCGAATCGGTGATTTTTAAGCGTAACAACAATGCGTACGAATTGAATTACCTGAATCCGATTATCTTTTATCGTTCCGTTGAGCATAGTTTGGGGAGTCCCGATAATGTGTTGCTGGGAGGTGACTTCAAATGGAATTTCGGGGGCTCGTTTCAGGTTTACGGGCAGGCCGTTCTTGATGAGTTCATACTGGTCAATTTTCGCAATCAGTTCATCAAGTCAAAATCAAACCCGGCCTGGGGATGGTGGGGCAATAAGTACTCGGCGCAAATCGGTTTGAAATACATTGATATGTTTCATGTTAAAAACCTTGACCTGCAACTCGAGTATAATAAGATCCGACCTTACACCTATAGTTACTATACGGCATCACTCAACTATACCGATTTCAATCAGAGTCTGGCGCATCCGCTGGGCGCCAATCTGCATGAAACGTATGCCTCCCTGCGCTGGCAACCACTGCCGGCCCTTATGCTCAGGGTACGCGGATTTTATACCATTCAGGGCATTGATACCGGGGCAAGCGTGAGCTATGGAGGTGATATTTTAAAGCCTTCCCATTTACGGAGAGGGGAATACGGAAATGCTACTACACAAGGCATCAAGGCAAGCATACGTTATGCCGAGTTTTCCGTGTCGTACCGCATAATGCCTGGACTTTTCGCCGATGTGAATATTGTAAAGCGTGCGAGAGAAACCAGTGTTCCCGGTTTCCAGAACAGCAATTTTTACATGATGGCCGGATTGCGGTTAAATGCATTGCAACGGGCGTTTGATTATTAATTACCGCCCTTAGAAGTACATTTCTTCCTTTGCTCTTATGAACACAGATCAAAAAGCCATACGTGACCGGCAAAAAGATAGCTGGAACCGATTTTCGGCCGGATGGAAGAAATGGGATGATGTGCTCATGGATTTCCTGAAACCGGTAGGTGAGGAGATGATCCGTCGGATGCAGCCTTCCCGAAATCAATTGGTGCTTGATATTGCCAGCGGTACAGGGGAGCCTGCACTTACAATAGCCCGGATGATATCCGAAGGCAAGGTAGTAATGACCGATCTTTCCGAATCGATGTTACAGGTGGCCCGGGAAAATGCTATCAAACAAGGAATACATAATGTAGAAGCGATGGTTTGTGATGTGAGCGAACTCCCTTTTGCCAACAATACGTTCGATGCTATCAGCTGCCGTTTTGGCTTTATGTTTTTTCCCGATATGAAAGGGGCCCTGAATGAAATGTACCGGGTATTGAAACCGGGAGGTAGTTTGGTCGCTTCTGTATGGAACGGACCCGAAAAAAACTTCTGGATCACAGCGGTAAGCGCTGCAGTGAAAAAGAATTTGCCCTTGCCGGAACATGCACCGGATGCGCCGGGGATGTTTCGTTGTGCCAAGGATGGATTGATGGAAGAACTTTTTACCGAAGCCGGATTTCAGCACGTTTACAGCGACGAGGTAAAAGGAACACTTCGTTGCGGTACGGCCGAAAACTACTGGCTTTTGCAAACAGAAGTATCAGCTCCCTTTTCAGCAGCCCTGCACAATGCGGATCAAACCCTTCGTGAGAGAATCTATAACGATGTGATGAAACGTGTGAATGAACGATACCCGTCAGGAAATGTTCAGATGGAGGCGAGTTCAAAAGTTATAAGTGGTAAGAAATAAACAGATATCCTCAACATTCACTGCGCTTTTCCAGGCGATATTTAAGACGTATACCGGAATTATTTAAAGTACATGAATTTACCAGCCGATAAAGAGATCATACACGGTGAAATAGCCGACTATTGTTTGGATGATGGTATATTGATTTCAGATTCAAAACCGGTACAACGTACGGTTGAGAATATTGCTGCCAATGTGGCGCTGGTGAAGCAGATTACCGGAAACAAGCGTATACCTTTACTCATATTCCTTAAAAGATCGCCGGTTCCCGATAAGGAGACCCGAAAATTCTCGGCAGCGCAGGTGCCACAGATCTATTTGGCAATGGCCATGGTATCAAAACCGGGTCTTTCAATGCTTGTGATGAAAATGGTATTTCAATTGAAAAAACCGCCCATTCCCACCCGGAGTTTTACCAGCGAAGCAGAAGCCAGGAATTGGCTACGACAGTTCGTGTGAAATACACATCCTGGTAAATGCGTGTTCATTCCTTGTTTTTGATCAATAAGTCATCAAAACGGCTTCTGTTTTCCTAATTAATACCACTTATCCACAGCCATGTGAAAATGTGAAAAACGGAAACTCGCGTGGGCGTAAGCATTTCTGTTGAATCGGGAAACCGGTACCCATTTACGCGCCGTGAAACATTATTTTTGTTGTGTTTCACGGAAACATCACATTAAAATTCAGCGAAGTAAGTATGGGAAAGATCATCAGCGTTTCAAATCAGAAAGGCGGGGTAGGGAAAACCACCACCGCCATTAACCTGGCTGCCAGTTTTGCAGCCCTTGAATATAAAACATTGCTTGTGGATGCCGATCCACAGGCCAACAGTACCTCCGGTCTCGGGTTTGACCCGAAAATTATAAAAACAGGGTTGTACGAATGCCTTATCAATGGAAATGAGGCCAAAGACATCATCATTGAAAGCGACTTCGACAATTTGTACCTCCTTCCGAGTAATATTGACCTGGTAGGTGCTGAACTGGAACTCATTGAGATGAACGGCCGTGAGAAGTTGATGCGTAAATTGCTGGAAAAGGTTCGTGGCAATTTCGATTTCATCATTATCGACTGCAGCCCCAGCCTGGGGCTCATCACCACCAATGCCCTCACCGCCTCCGATTCAGTAGTTATACCGGTTCAATGTGAATACTTTGCCCTCGAAGGGTTGGGGAAACTTCTTAACACCATTAAGATCATTCAAAGCAATCTCAACAACGATCTCGATATAGAAGGCATCCTGCTTACTATGTACGATAGCCGTCTGCGTCTCAGCAATCAGGTGGTGGAAGAGGTGAAGACCCATTTTCAGGACCTGGTTTTCGATACCATCATTCAGCGGAATACAAAACTGAGTGAGGCTCCTAGTTTCGGGGTTCCGGTGATCAGCCACGATGCCGACAGCAAAGGAACCATCAACTATATGAACCTGGCCCGTGAGATCCTGCAGAAGAACGGCATGACACTTATTCCCAATGCCGAGCGTCGTATAGAATTCGAAGAGAACCAGTAATAAATTCATCATACCGTTTACATTAAAATCAATATCCCATGACCGTAGTAAAAAAACCAGCCCTTGGCCGCGGATTAAGCGCCCTGCTCAGCGATAACTCTTCCGATATCATGACCAAAGGGAATACACCCAAGCCGGTTGGATCCATCACGCAGATCCCGTTAAGCCAGATTGAAGCTAACCCGTTTCAGCCACGAACCGAATTTGAAAAACAGGCCCTTCAGGAACTGGCCGATTCCATTAAGTTGCATGGCATCATACAGCCCATCACCGTGCGTAAAACCAGCACCGATCATTACCAGATCATAAGCGGGGAACGCCGGGTACGCGCCAGCATATTGGCCGGACTAACCGAGGTGCCTGCCTACCTGCGTATTGCCAAAGACCAGGATATGCTTGAAATGGCCATTATTGAGAACGTTCAGCGCGAAAACCTGAACCCTATGGAAGTGGCGCTCAGCTACCGCCGCCTGATCGATGAGTGCAGCCTGAAACAGGAAGAATTGGGCGAACGGGTTGGAAAAGACCGTACCACTGTAAATAATTACCTGCGCTTATTAAAACTACCCACTGAAATACAGGTAGGACTGCGCGATGGCAAACTTAGTATGGGTCATGCCCGGGCGCTCCTGGCCGTAGCCGACCCCAATGAACAATTGCGTCTTTATGAAGACTTACTGAAGGAAAACCTGTCGGTTCGTGCCATTGAATCTATGGTAAAGCAGGTAAATGAAGCCGACCCGAAGAAACCTGCAGTTGCCAAAGAAAGCAATGCACCCAACGAGGAAGTGATGAAACGTTTTGAAGAATTGCAGCATGCGCTGGCTTCACATTATCAGTTACCGGTTAATATCAAACCGAAAACTACCGGAAAAGGGGAGATCGTGATCCGTTTTAATTCGGAAAGTGAATTCGAACGTTTAATGAACATGCTGGTTGGGTAGATGCCGGGTGGTGCAGGTCGTTTCCTGTAATCCTTGTATCTTTGCCCCACTTTGAAATACCTTATTTCTTTTCTTTTACTGTTGTTTTTTGTCCGGCCGGTTATAGGTCAGGAGAAAAAGGCTGCACCTGCTGTTCATTCCCCTAAAAAAGCGGCCATTTATTCAGCCGTATTACCCGGACTCGGTCAGGTGTATAACCACCAGGCCTGGAAAGTGGGGGTGATTTATGCCGGTATGGGAACACTCGGGTATTTTGTGTACGACAACAACCGGGTGTACAAAGACTTTTTGAACAACTGGCTGGCTGTTACCGACCCCGCTTCCGGCAAGCAACTCGATCCCCGGTTCAGTGGTTATTCGGCCAATGCCCTGCATAACGGGTTCTCGGCCTTCCGTAAATACCGCGATCAGTGTGCCATTGGATGTGTTATTCTTTATGCCGCCAATATTATTGATGCCAATGTGTTCGCACATTTGTACAAGTTCAATGTGGACGATATAAGCTTCCAGTTCACACCGGTTGTTCCGATGTATTCTCGTTCTTTACAACCCGGATTTACGCTTAAATACACCTTTTAAACATGAAGATCGCACTCATAGGATACGGGAAACTGGGCAAGGCCATAGAAGCAATAGCACTGGAACGGGGGCACGAAATTGCTTTGCGTGTAACAAGGGCCAATGCCGAAACGTATGATGTAACCGGATGTGATGTGGCCATTGAATGCACCAACCCTGAGGCTGCGGTAGGTAATATTACCCGTTGCCTGAATGCCCGCGTGCCAGTTGTGGTAGGAACTACCGGCTGGTATCATGAGCTGGACCGTATGAAGCAGTTGTCGGAAAGCCAGCATACATCTATGTTGTGTGCCACTAACTTCAGTATTGGTGTACATATATTCTGGGAAACGAACAAGGTGCTGGCGAAGCTTATGTATAAAATTAAGGGGTACGATGTGAAGATCACCGAAACCCATCACGTACATAAAAAAGATGCCCCAAGCGGTACCGCCATCACCACAGCGGAATTGATCATGCAGGAACAGCCTATGAAGAAGTCGTGGGTGTTGAAAGAAGGAGACAGGGTTCCTGATGAATCGGAACTTATGATTGAGGCCCTGCGGGAAGGGGAAGCCAAGGGCACCCACGTGGTGACCTATACCAGCGCCGTTGATTTCATTGAACTGAAACATGAAGCATTCAACCGCAACGGTTTTGCATCCGGTGCTGTACTGGCCGCTGAATTTTTAATAGATAAGAAAGGAGTTTTCACCATGCAGGATGTTATTGAGAATATTTTAAAATAAAAGTCGTTATTCATCCTTTTGGAAAACCTGAAAACCCATCCCTCACATTTTAGTATACTTGCAACCTTTTAGAATATTTACGCAACGATGACCTGGAACTGGAAATTTTATTCATTACTCGACGCCTCAGAAAAGAAATGGTTCTGGGGTACCTCGCTTTTCAACCTGATTTTGTTACTGGTGTTTTTTCTGGTAGGATATCATGCCTGGGCCAGCGTTTTATTCTTTATCATGTGGGAATTGATGATTTGTCTGTACTACATTACCAAAGACAAAACCCATAAACAGAAATCTGCTTTCCGTGAATGGACCGATGCGATCCTGTTTGCCGTGATTGCAGCAACACTCATCCGTACATTCTTCTTTGAAGCGTATACCATTCCTACAGCTTCCATGGAGAAAACCCTGCTGGTTAACGACTTTCTGTTTGTAGGTAAATGTAACTACGGAGCACGGTTACCTATGACCCCGTTAGCCATCCCGTTCATACACAATAAAATTCCGGGAACCGATTTGCCATCCTACAGCGACTGGCCTCAGGTTGGGTATCACCGGCTGCCGGCCCTGGAAGACATAAAACGCAACGACATTGTGGTGTTCAACTATCCGGTGGAGGGTGATAAGATGTATGATGATTTTACATTTGCCGAAAACAACCCCATGGATAAAAAGGTGAATTATGTGAAACGGTGTGTGGCAATTCCGGGCGATACCGTAATGATACAGGAAAGCAATATCTATATCAACAGCCAGATCCAGAAGAATTTCAAGCACGGACAGAAGTCGGTCGATTTTCGCCTGAAAGATGCATATCTCATTAACCAGTTCGTGAAGTTCAGTCAGCAACGGCAGGAAAATCCGGATGCCCGTTTTATCCCGTTCAACCTGAAGGCACTCGAGAAAAACAAAATTGCTTACGACGATATCGTTCCAACCGATGTAAAGGTGCTTTCGGTCATGTCACAATCCTTCGAGCTGCCGAACACCTGGCGTATCTTCCTCGATCCGGAACGTGTTAAAGTACTTTCGGAAATTGCCGATATTGATACTATTATCGGTACTTTGTACGACTCAGCCGGAAAAGGCGATATGCACGTGTATCCGAGAAGCCATAAAACCGGATGGAACAAGGATTTCTTCGGCCCTTTG
>JBGAVF010000077.1:0-9712 GCA_044228315.1 Bacteroidia bacterium
AATAATGGAGAGGTGTACTATTCGGCAACAAGCGACTCAGTTGGTAAATTACTAAAAGATGAAGGAGTACGTCTTGAAAACGGCCATAATCCCAATTCCCTTATAAAGGAATAATAATGAAAAATTTTTGTTAACCAAACCAGAAAACACATTTGAACAAAATTCAATCCCGAAGGGATGGCAGGATTATAACAAAGCAAGATATATAGTAATAAAACCCCGTAGGGGTGACAGTATTATAGAAAACACAATTAAATAAAAACCAATCCCGAAGGGATGGCATGATTATAATAAAACAAGATATATATTAATAAAACCCCGAAGGGGTGACAGTATTATAGAAAATACAATTAAATAAAAACCAATCCCGAAGGGATGAAATGATTATTATAAAACAAAATATATTTGAACAAAACCCAGAAGAGGTGAAATAAATACAACCTCTTCAGGATAAAATTTTGAATACTATGTCAGGCACATTTTCGCAAATTTACATCCAATATGTTTTTGCCGTAAAAGGACGGGGAAACCTATTACAAAAGCCATGGCGCGATGAGGTGTTTAAATACATTGCGGGTATTATCAAAGGGAAAAACCAAAAATCCATAATTGTAAACGGAGTATCAGACCATGTTCATGTATTTGTAGGTTTAAAACCCGGAATGGGGATATCAGATTTGGTTCGGGATATCAAAAACAATTCATCCAATTTCATTAATGAGCAAAAATTCCTGAAAGGGAAATTCTCATGGCAAGAGGGATATGGTGTATTTTCATATTCACATTCTCACATAAAAAATGTGTATCAATACATCGAGAATCAGGAAGAGCATCATAGGAAGAAAACATTCAAAGAAGAATATATTGATTTTCTTCAAAAATTTGAAATTGAATTCAATGAAAAACACTTGTTTGAATGGATAGATTTATAATGCCACCCCTTCGGGGTTGGATTGCAAATTGTGGTTCATTGAGTTATAATCATGACATCCCTTCGGGATTTTATTGCCGGTTTACAATGACACCCCTTCGGGGTTGAATTGCAAATTGCGGTTTATTGAGCTATAATCTTGTCACCCCTTCGGGGTTGGGTTGCATTTCGGGGTACACGGGCTATAATCTTGTCACCCCTTCGGGGTTGGGTTGAATTACGGGTTACATGGGCTATAATCTATAATCTTGTCACCCCTTCGGGGTTTCATAACCGGATTACAATGCCACCCCTTTGGGGTTGGATTGAATGTTGGGTTACACGGGTTATAATCTTGCCATCCCTTCGGGATTTTTTTTGCAGGTTTACAATGATACCCCTTCGGGGTTTTATAGCCGGTTTACTGCATGCTGATTGAGAGTGCTTTGCGGATGAGTCCATCGGGTATTGTATTAAAAATATAATATAATTTAACCTATAAAATCCATAGTCCATTTCGAATACACTAATTCTTTATTTTTGCCCGCATACAAAAAACGACTGAATGGCTTCTACCCCAAAACTCATCGACAATTTCCGCAGCGACGGCTCCTCGGCCCTATGCCTCGATATACGGCATTCCACCCAGCTGGTGCGTAAATTCCTTACCCTCGAAAAGCTGAAGTTTCATGCCGACTTTATGCGGGATGTGAAAAATATTGTATTCGAAAACAACCACGAATACTTTACCGTGAACGATACCGGCGATGGCTTCATCTGCCTCTTCTGGGGAAAGGCCCATGCCTGGGAAGCCCTGAAACTGGCCGTTAAGATTGAAGAATACCTCAACCAGAAAAAACAGGAATACGACCGATTCCTTAAAAAACACCGGATACAAATGGAATTCGGCTTCGGCATTGGCCTGCATTCCGGTGCCAGCATCGTGCACCGCTACCCCGATATTAAAAAGGATTTTATGTACGGCTATGTGCTCAACACCACCGCCCGCCTCGAATCATTTACCAAAACATTCAAGGATGTGCATCTACTTATATCGGGTTCCTTCCTCTCGGTACTGAAAAACCAAACGGAAGAATACAATAAAACCCTGGAAGTGCCTGTGGACTATAAAAGCTTTGTGAAGGATAATATACGGGCCGTTACCAGCGACAAGGTAGAGATCCATGACTCCAAACGTGGCGGACATTCCCTGCATACAATCACCAAAGAAAACAAGATCAGCACCATCACCTCACGAAAAACCCGCAAAACCAAATAATTCCCGACATCTGTATCGCCTTGATGTACATCAACCCGTACCGTGGTATCGAGGTTCATACTTGTTTTTACCTAATATTCCTTTCATTCATCGAGAGGCTTTAAACCTTTTCATGCCCCTTGTGTTTTGTTTGCTTACTTTGCAACGTTCATGAATAAAACCGTTCTCTTCATCCTTCTTCTTCTTTCCGCAACTGCCTTTGCACAGCGGCCGGGAGGCGGACAAAACCCCGGCTCTCAAATGCCGGCCATTGGTAAAATATACGGCATTGTGGCCGACTCCATCACCCGCAAACCCATTGACTACGCTACCATCACCCTCATCCGCCTGAAAGATTCCAGCATTGTATCGGGTGCGGTAAGCAGCAGCAAAGGCGATTTTTTACTGGAAAACCTGCCCATGGGCCGGTACAAACTGCTGGTGACCATGGTGGGCTATAAAAAGAAGGAAATAGGACCGGTGATGATATTCCCCAACCAGACCGAATTCAATGCGGGTACCATATACCTTTCCACCTCCTCCCGTCAGATCAAGGAAGTAGAGGTTACCGCCGATAAAAGCGTATCGCTGAATACCATCGACAAGCGGGTGTTTGAGGTAGGTAAAAACCTCATCAGCACCGGCGGAACCGCCACCGAAGTATTGCAGAGCGTGCCGGGGGTTACCGTGGATATCGACGGGAACGTGAGCCTTCGGGGCAATGCCAACGTAACGGTACTCATCGACGGGAAACCCTCTACCCTTTCGGGCAGCTCACGGGCCGCCATATTGCAGCAACTGCCGGCCGGAAGCATTGAACGAATAGAGGTGATCACCAACCCGGGGGCCAAATACGATGCCGACGGTATGTCGGGCATCATCAACATCATCACCAAAAAAGATAAGATGAAGGGGTTTAACCTCAATGCCAGCGTAGGTGCCGGCACGCACGACAAATACAACGCTTCGCTCGGGTTAAACTACCGTACCCGCAAATTCAACTTCTACACCAACTATAACTTCCGCAGCGAAGCACGCTACGGATGGGGACACAGCGAACGTAAAAATTCGTATGCCGACACGGTGTACTTCTCCAACAACGATAGTAAAAGCCTGAACCATTCCCTCTCCCATGTGGGCAAGGCAGGAATGGACTGGTATATCAACAGCCAGAATACATTGGGCGTTTCGGCCATGGTGAATGTGCGGCAGGAAAAAGGGCAGAATAATATCAACTACTTTTTTCTGGATGGTGCCGAAGTGCCTTATTTCAAAACCTACCGGCAGAACACCTCCACCGACTCCAATGTTTCCGTAGATGCCACCCTCGATTACAAGCATATTTTCAAGGACCCGAAAAAAGAACTCACCGCTTCGGCTACTTACAGTACCTCAGCACGAAACTCCGATGCAGGCTATGTGAATTACAACCGCAACATCAGCACCAACGAACTCACCAATGTGTTTCTCGATCAGAAAAATGTTTCCGGCACACAATTCAATGTACTCCTGTTTCAGGCCGATTACAGCAACCCCATAGGCGAGAGCCAGAAGTTTGAAACCGGGATAAAAAGTACCAACCGTTTCAACACCACCTTATACGATGCCTCTACCCGGAATCTGGTATCGCACCAGTACGAGAACGACACCCTGCTTACCCGGCACTATTCCACATCTGAACAAATACACGCTGCCTATTTTCAGTACACCGGCAAGTGGAAAGAATTCACCTATCAGGCCGGCCTGCGCGGAGAACTGGCCGTTATTTCAGGCAAGTCGTTACTGAGTCCCGAAACTTTTCATTTCTCGTATCCCGGTTTTTACCCCAGCGGATTAGTAAAATATACCTACCGCAAAAGCAATGACTTTCAAGTATCCTACAGCCGGCGGGTGAACCGTCCCGAGGCCCGTTCCCTGCTGCCGTTCACGGAATATGAAGACCTGCTGAATGTACGTGTGGGCAACCCGGCCCTGAAGCCCGAGAATATCAACTCCTTTGAGGCATCGTATTACAAAACGCTGGCAAAGCATACCCTGGGGGCATCCGTATATTACCGGCACACTGTGAACATGATCACCCGCATGCGTACCCTCGATACCGCCACCGGAGTCACTACCATGATGAACCGGAACTTCAGCAGCAGCGATAACACCGGAATTGAACTCATCACCAAAAGCACCCTGTTCAAAATACTGCAGTTTACCACCAATATTAACCTGTATCAGAATACCGTGACCGGATCGAATGTGGATGCGGCCCTGCAATCATCGGCCTTCAACTGGAATGCACGGGGCATGCTCTCGGGACGTGTAAGCAAAGCGTTCACCTTTCAGTTCAGCGGTTTTTACATGGCGCCTACACGTCAGCCCCAGGGCACATTTCAGGGCATGAGCGGCATCGACGGGGGCTGTAAATATGAATTCTGGAAAGGCAATGCATCGGTGACCGCCAATGTAAGCGACATACTCAACTCCCGCCATTTTGAGATGACCAACTTCGGATACGGCTTTACATCCGACAATTACCGCAAACGTGAAACACGCATCGGTATGATCACTTTCAACTACCGCTTTGGAAGCAATAACGAGAACCAGCGCAGCAAACGCAACCGTCAGGACCAGAACAACCAGAACGATAACCGTATGGATGATTTTCGTCCGTAACGGCAAATACCATCATCATCCTTTTTTTCCACCGTTTCAGCAGTTGTGCCCAACCGGCATCAAATGCTTCATAATGCTGAAACAAAGTGTTATTTTTGAAGACATTTATGAAAGTATCAAACGAAACAAAAGTTGGGGCCCTTACCGTATTCGCCATTACATGCCTGATCCTCGGGTATAACTTTCTGAAAGGCAGGGACCTCTTTACTCCCACCAATACGTACTACGTCCGCTTTCCTTATAACCCGGGGTTGTCTACCTCAAACCCGGTGTATTACAACGGTTTTAAGGTGGGCACCATCACCAATATTGATATGATTCAGAAGCCGAAATCGGAAGTGATCGTGGAGATCACCATTCGCAAACGCTATGAATTCAATAAAGATGCTATTGTAGCCTGCTTCACCTCCGACCTGTTCGGAGCCAAGGCCCTTAAAATTTACGACGGATCGGCCGATGCCCCCAAAGTGAACCATCACGATACCTTACAGAGCAATATTGAACAGGGATTGCTGGAAGGACTTACCCCCGTACTTACCAAAGCGGAACAGAACATCAGCTCGTTCCTGCACAAGCTCGATACCGGTTTCACACAGGATGCCACCAAGGACCTGAATGTGATCATTGCCAATATCAAAGCCACTACCGAAAGCATCAAAGCCGTGTCGGTGAAGCTGGATGGGGTGGTAGAAGCCGAAAGGGCCAGCATTCACCAAACCCTGGCCAATGCCAATGCCATTACCGAGAATATTAAAAACAACAACGACAAGATAAACTCCACCATTGACAACTTAAAAACCACTTCCGACCAGCTGGCACAGGCCGACCTGAAAAAGACCATTGATGAGGCCCAGAAAACCATAGCGGAACTCAAGGCATTCATTGATAAGATCAACAGCGGACAAGGAACCCTGGGCATGCTGGCCACCGATAAAAAGCTTTACGAAAATTTAACCACTGTTACCAACAATCTGGATGTACTGGTGAAAGATCTGAAAGAACATCCATGGCGTTATATCCGCCTTCGACTCTAATAATTATGTCAGCAAAAAAACCGATTGACTCCTATACCGAGATGAACGAGCTGGTGTTGCCCAACGACACCAACACATTGGGTAACCTGATGGGAGGACGCCTCCTGCATTGGATGGATATTGTAAGTGCCATAGCCGCCCAGCGCCACAGCAACAGGGTGGTGGTTACGGTAAGCGTGGATTTTGTTTCGTTCAATGAAGCCATAAAACTGGGGGAAGTTGTAACACTGAAAGCCAAAGTTTCCCGTGCCTTTAAAAGCAGCATGGAAATTTATATTGAAGTGTATGCCGAAAACATCCCCGAAGGCACCCGAAAGAAATGCAATGAAGCCTTTTACACCTTTGTGGCAGTAGACGGCAACGGACGACCGATACCGGTGCATGAAGTAGAACCCGAAACCGAACAGGAAAAAGCCTTGTACGACGGGGCCCTGCGCCGCAGACAGGTGCGCCTTATTCAGGCCCGCCGGCTAAAACCCAGTGAAGCGGTTGAGTTAAAAGAATTTCTTGGTTTCTGATCCATGTACGCATCCCCGGCACCATACTACGAGGCAAACAACCACCAGTACACCGTAAAAATACGGCGCATGAGCGGCTTTGATGCAGCCCGTATAAAACACGGATTGCTGGCCATGGAATACAACCTGGAAGTATTGCAACAGGGCAAGGACTTGTGCTTCTTTAGTAAGAATGATTCTACCCGCGTGCTCACGGTGCATACCCATGAAACCGGCGTGGACCTGTTACTGCCGGCCTTTGCCTGTACCGAAGACTGGGAACTGCTGCGCGACTGGCTCCTGAATTTTCAGACCTTCTTCACCGCCGTACTGATCGCGGAAAACGACATCATTGAGGATGTGGAATACTTCTTCAATGAAGCGCAGATCAACCGTCAGCAGCAGTATTCAACCGACCTGCTTACCGCCCACATGAAGAATGAAACACCGTTTCATTTTTACAGCATCTACCGCAATTTTTATTGTGGCAAGAAAATTTATGAGCGCCTGCAGAACCTCCCTGCCGATTCACGCCTCACCGATTTCCATGCCCTCATCCGCAAAAGCCAGTATACCAGTATTCATGCTGCCGAAAGCCTTACCGGTAAGCTGCACGGCGATTTCGCCTCAACCTACAGCCTGCTGAATAACCGGGAAGATGTGATCCTGCAACCGGCTGACATGATACAGATAGACCCCGGCACCGGAGACCCGTTCTATATTTCGTATAACACAATTGATAAACTCATCCGCCACGGCTGGCAGTACCTGGACGAAAAACAGATCCTTATTCCCCGGATGAACGAACCCGAATGGGCCGAGTTTTGTACCGAAGCAAAAAACTTCAGCATCAATACCTCGCTCTTTGCCAAATACATTGCCGGCAGTGAAGAGGATGAAGAAGTATAACCCAAAAGGAGAAAAGCCTGCCCATGTGGCTGAACAACAGTACCTATATTTGCAACCAATCAACGAAAGGCATAAAAAATGGAAGACATAAAAACAAAAATTCTGCTCGTAGAAGATGACAAGAATCTGGGATTTGTAATTAAAGACAACCTGGAACAACACGGCTACAAAGTAACGCTGTGTGAAGACGGAGATACCGCCTGGAAAACATTCAATAAAAATGATTTCGATGTGTGCCTGCTCGATGTGATGCTGCCGAAAAAAGACGGCTTTTCACTGGCCGAAGAGATCCGCAAGAAGAATGAGAACGTACCCATCATATTCACCTCGGCACGCAGTTTAAAAGAAGACAAGCTACAAGGGTTTCAATCGGGTGGCGACGACTACCTTACCAAGCCCTTCAGTATTGAAGAGCTGGAAGCACGCATTGAGGTATTCCTGAAACGCAACACCAAAAAGACACGGGTTAGTAATATTTTCGAGATCGGCGAGTACGAATTCGACTACAACCACATGCTGCTGAAACATCCGAAAACAGGAGAAGTGAAGCTGACCCAGAAAGAGGCCGACCTCATACGTACCTTTGCCCTGCATATCGACAAAACCCTGAAACGGGAAGAACTGCTGAACTCCATCTGGGGCGACGACGACTATTTTATGGGCCGCAGTATGGATGTATTCATCAGCAAAATACGCAAGTACCTGAAAGAGGATCCCCGCATCGAGATCAACAATATTCACGGCGTGGGTTTCCGCATGACCATACACGACAAAGACGCGAAATAATTTCAACACATTAATACTCCCAATTACCGAACTAAATTAGAAGGAATGAACGATAAGGAATTTCACCACAGCCTGAAACAGGATCAGTATACCCATCCCGATTTTTACCTCTTGGATGAACTGCTTACCGATGAGCAAAAGCTGGTACGCGATACGGTACGTGAATTTGTAAAACGCGAGGTATCGCCCATTATTGAAGATGCCTGCCAGCAGGCACGCTTCCCCCAACACCTGGTAAAGAAACTGGCCGAGGTGGGTTGCTTTGGCCCACAGCTCCCCGAGAAATACGGATGCGGTGGCATGGACTACACTACCTACGGACTGATGATGATGGAACTGGAACGGGGCGATAGCGGCATACGCAGCACCGCCTCGGTGCAGGGAAGTCTGGTGATGTACCCGATATACCTCTTCGGATCGGAAGAACAGAAGATGAAATACCTGCCCAAACTCGCCAGCGGCGAGTACCTGGGCTGCTTCGGTCTCACCGAGCCCGATTACGGAAGTGATCCGGGCGGCATGAAATCGAACTTCAAGGATATGGGCGACCATTACCTGCTCAACGGCTCCAAGATGTGGATCAGCAACGCCCCATATGCCGATGTGGCGGTGGTATGGGCCAAAGATGAAGGTGGCATTCACAGGAATGGTACCGGTTTGAGATATTCTGACCTCCCGCGGCTCCAATAGTGAGCCTCCAAGCGGCTCGTCCAAACCAAGATGAACACTTAGATCGCGCTCATCAAGAGAATCCCCAAAGGCCAGATACGCATACGACACCCCGGCATTCGCGCCGGAAAATGTGAATTCAACCTGTCCCACCAAAGGCTCCCATTCCCCAAATAGCTTTCGCGTCTCAACTTTCCATCCCCGCAGGAATTCATCGATGGGGCCAATCGTCGAGCTGGTGATCGGCAAGGAGCCAATGTGAGTAAGGTCAGGCTCATCAAAATTCAGATTAACAAACTCACCACCTGCCAGTCGCGCCTGTAGCGCCCAAAGTGCTAATAGAAGGATGATAAGATTCATGGCGTTTCAACAATTGGACCAACCCCCCGTTAAAGGGCCAGACTACGGGGAGTTTCATCAAAATCAAGTGCACCGCATGCTTCATAACCCAGTCGACGAATCGCCTCCGACTTCCGCAATCTACCTTACCCCTCCCCTGGGTCTCGAGCCTGCCGTCGCTTCAGTATCGACTGCAGGGTGCTCAAATACCGCTGCTGCTGTTGTTCCGGGAACTTGCGGCCGACATTGTCCTCGTGAACCCGCCGTTCCACCCATACCTCCGGCAGGACGAGACCTCTCAATGGGGCATCCATCGCCCGGGCATACCATTCCAGGAAGTCGTGCTGCGTGGCCTGCTCGGTGAAGTAGCCCACGCGGAGGAAGGATTCGCGCCGTATCAGCAGACTGATTTTGGAGACCGCCCGCAGGGGCGGATGGGAACCGGTCCCGGCACGCCCTTCGTTTGCGTCCCCAGCACCGAACGGACGCACGTGCGTAAACACCATGTCCAACTCCGAATCGGCATCCAGAAAGCCCATCTGGCGCGACAACTTCCCGGGCAGCCACCGGTCATCCGCATCCAGGAAGGCAAGGAACCCACCGGTACTGTGGCGAATCCCGTGATTCAGCGTCGCTCCCAGCCCAC
>JBGAVF010000077.1:9745-11139 GCA_044228315.1 Bacteroidia bacterium
GGTGGAACCGTCGTCGACCACGATCAACTCCAGCGGACAGAGGTCCTGCTGCAGAATGCTCCGGATGGCCTCCGACAAATGACGCTCCCCGTTGTAGACCGGCACAATGACCGACACCTGGGTAGAGGCTGCAGGCAACATCGTGTCACTCTTCCATTTCAATCTTCCCAGCGAATGGATGCATACGCCTTGTCGTTTCAGGGCGCCGGCCTTCGCAAGCGCACCAGGTGTTCGCGGAGCATCTTCACGGCGGATTGCCCGCAGAGGTCACGTTCCCGCGTGATGTTTCTACCGTGAATACGTCCGAGCAGGGTGACCTGCGGAAAGATCGAGACGGGAATGCCGGCTTCCTTGACTCGAATGAACCAATCCCAGTCGTTGACCATCGGGTAGCGTTCGTCGAAGACACCCACCCGGTCGAAGACCCACCGCATGAACAGCGAACAACCCAGGTTGTAGTGAAACGGCCGGTCGTTGGCCGCAGCGAGTTCCGCGGGGTTTATCGTGGTTCCTTCGTCGGCAAAGTATTCTTTCCGCCCCAGGATAACCCCCGGCATCTCCCCGGAAGCCGTGGGCTCTGAAAGGCACTCCAACTGCCACGGCAGGCGTCCCGGCGCCCATAAATCATCGGAATCGATAAACCCAATCACGCTCCCCTGCGCCAGCCGGAGTCCATGGTTCCGGGCTGTGGACTCCCCGCGGTTGGCCTGTCGGACGTATCGAATCGATGCGTCGCTTCCCACCGGGATGGCGCCGACGACGTCGGGAGTCGCGTCGGTCGAACCGTCGTCGACGACAACGATCTCCATGGGGCGATACGGCTGGGACAACACACTCTCGATCGCCGGGCGGATATACTGTTCCCGGTTATAGGTCGGAAGAATGACACTGATCAGATGACGACCATCGGGCATTGTTGGACGGGTTCGCGGTGGTTGCTGGCGGTCACATTTCGATCGTGCACCGGGCAAGTCAAGCCGCGCAGCGGATTGCCGTCATCGTCACCATCGCTATCGGGATCGGAACCACCCAGTCCGCTGGTATGGCTCCCCCTCGGATTTCCGCACGTCATTCACGAACCGCCGTGGGATTGCGTCCGATTCAGTCCGGCCGTTTCGATGGCGATCCCGATCCCGACACTGACAGGGGTTCATCCGTGCGCGGAATGGAGACGGATTCCTTTCGTTCCGATCTTGCATCGCACCGCTGGAATTCGACCCTGCGCCCCAATGAGCTGGGCCCTTTCGCTTCTCGTCGCCGTCCTCTCCGGGGTTCTCGGCCTCATCATCTCCGGGCTGGTCACGGCCACGGTCGGTACGTGGCTCCAGGTTTCCAACCGCGAGGGCGCGGCCGGCTACCTGATGATCGCCATGGGCCTGATCGGTGGCATCGCC
>JBGAVF010000078.1:0-11470 GCA_044228315.1 Bacteroidia bacterium
CGGTTATTCAGAAACTTTTCTGCTGAGTAAACTGAACGGGTTGCACCAAAAAGGACACAAGGTGTATTATTCCTCCGGTGCTGAAGCATCGCCGTTGTTGCAGGCAACACACATACCCGGGTTTTCCAAAGGCGCCGGCTTCAGGGCAACGCTGAGACTGATCCGGAATCTGATGCTCGACCTGTTTCATCCCCGGGTGCTGTGGCGTTTTATACGTCTTGAAAAAGCGTATGGGCGGTCCAACACGGTTATACTCCGTCAGCTACTGCTCAATGCGCATTTGTTTCATCACCGGTTTCACTGGATCCATTATGAATTCGGCACGCTTATACTGGGTAACGAGAATGTGGCCCAAGCACTGGGAGCAAAATGCGCCCTTAGCTTTCGGGGATTTGATATCACAATTTATCCATTGAAGTTTCCGGGATGCTATGCACGGGCCTGGCAACGTCTGGATAAGGTGCATGTCATCTCTGAGAGTATTCATGCACTGGCACGCAACGCCGGATTGCCATCACATATACCGGTGCAGAAGATATTTCCGGCAGCCGACCTCTTAAAATTTTCACCATCGAAGGATACTTTTCCTGATGCATTTAAACTATTGACCGTAGGCAGACTTCACTGGATCAAAGGATATCAGACCGCCATTGAAGCCATCGCCATTTTAAAACAACGAGGTGTGAATGTTTCACTCACGTTTGCAGGAACAGGCCGTGAGCTCGAACGTCTCAAATTTCTGGCACTCGATCTGGATGTGTACGATCGGATTCATTTTCAGGGAAAAGTATCGCACGAAAAACTACCGGTCTTTATGCAGCAATTTTCGGTATATATTCAACCCAGCCTGGAAGAAGGTTTTTGTAACAGTGTGATAGAAGCCCAGGCGGCAGGGTTGCTTTGTATTGTGAGCGATGCCGGTGGTTTGCCCGAGAATGTGCTGCACAACCAAACCGGGTTTGTGGTGCCGAAGCGCGATGCGGAGGCGCTGGCCTCTGCCATTCAGCATGCCATACACCTTTCGCCCGATGAACGCTACAGCTTTATGCAACGGGCGCAGCAACATGTGCATACCCATTTTAATCTTACCGAACAACTCAGCCGGTTCGACGCATTTTATACCTTGTAATGCCCACTGTTTTTACCAAACTACCTGATCATTCCGTGCCCCGGCATTACGTTAGTGATATGCTGAAACCGTTTGTAAAAAAGGACCCAATGGGTCCTTCTGAAAGGGAAGCGATGTACGGAACCTGGACCTCGGGGATCTCTTTTACGGATACGCTGGAATCGGCCGACATCGCGGTATTGCCCTATACATGGAATTACTACATCGAAACCAAACGGGTGGCCGAGGCCCTGACCTTCGCCGATACATGCAGGGCCCTGCATAAAAAACTCATCACACAAATCGGGGGAGATTTTGGGGTTACACCTCCGGTGACCGACTGCTACGTGCTTCGGCAAAGCGGATATGCAACAGGCAAGCTGCCCCTGCAATACACCATGCCCGTATTCATCCGTGACCCGCTCAAAGAAGTGTTTCATACGAATACCGTGTTGTTACACCCGAAGCCTCAAAAGCCGTTGGTGGGATTTTGCGGACAAGCCGGTGGCGGGCTCGTAAAATATACCAAGGATGCGCTTACCACCCTGGGACGAAACAGTTTATACCATTTGGGCATTTCACCGGGTGAACCCCAGCAAATACTACCGGCCAGCCTGTTGCGTAACCGGGTACTCAACATCCTTGAGAAGGATACACGCATTGATTGCCAATTCATACGAAGAAGAAAATACAGGGCCGGAGCCCGCACGGAAGCTGAACGCTCGGCTTCAGCCCTCGAGTTCTTTTCCAATATTCAGAATACCGACTACACCGTTTGCGTGCGGGGAAGTGGTAACTTTTCAGTCAGACTTTTCGAAACCCTGTCCATGGGTCGTATCCCGGTTTTTGTGAATACCGATTGCCTGTTGCCCTTTGAAGAACTGATTCCCTGGAAAGAACATTGTGTTTGGGTTAACGGGAACGAGCTGAACAGGATTGGCGAAGCCATTCACCTTTTTCATAACCGGCTGGATGCACAGGCCTTTGAAAACCGGCTCACCGGCAACAGGCTGCTTTGGGAAAAACATCTTTCCATATCCGGTTTCTGGGATACGTTTTTAAATAAAATTATTGGGGCTCATACAAATGGATAAAAGGGCCGTTAAAAATACAATTCGCAAAATTCAGATATACCTGAAGGTGATGATCCGTTACCGGTGGTCGTTTCAACAAATAAAGCGCAAACGCCTCATTATGCTCATCGACGGTACCGATTCACACGGAGGGCTTGTGGACCGGTTTAAGGGCCTTATCACCGGCATGGCCCTGGCCGATACCTATGGGTTTGAATTCGTTTTTGTGTACCATTCCCCGTTTCTTTTAAGTCACTACATAACCTGTGCCCCGGGTTCCGGATATATTCAGCAGGAAGCACTCACCTTGCATCCGTTGCGTACCCGGTTGATCCGCTGGAAGGACAAACTTCCTTCCCGTGAGGAAGTGAAAAACACCCTTAGTAATGCGGCGCATGATGTGCTGTTGTATTGCAACCTCGATTTCATATCCCGGTTTCAGGACTTTCACACAAAACCATGGGAGGGGTGGTTCAACGAAAACTTTGCCCCGGCTCCACACCTGGTTGAGAAACTTCAATCGTACTCAAATGCCGGTACGTTTACGGCCATTCATGCACGGTTTACATCCCTGCTGGGCGACTTTTCCGATACTTCGCATAAGGAACTGAGTCCCGAAAAAAGGCTTGCACTCCTTGAACAATGCGTGAAGGCCGTGAAACAGATTTATAATACGTACGGTCCCCGGGTTTTTCTTTTTTCCGACAGCACCCTGTTTCTGAATCGTGTAAAAGAAACCCTTCCTCAGATACAGCAAAGTATTGGTGAACCAAAGCATGTGGATTCAATGTATGATGATACCGATTTTGAGAAAGAGTTTATTGACTTCTTCCTGCTATCGGCTGCCGGAACCGTTGTGAGCCTCCGGGGGAACGGGTTATACCCCAGCGACTTCCCGGTGTATGCCGCACGTCTGAATGCAGGAGCCGTTATTCCCTTTACTATTTAAACCATCCTCTATGTTAACAGAAAATAGCAGCCCATCCTACGAATCGTTGCGCCAACACCTGAAAGAAGACTATGTAAATTTCTTCCGGGTTGGAAGTATTGACGACGGGGGGTATTATCTCGATTTTCTGAAGTTGCAGAAGTCGGACCTCCTGTTCAGCGGCGGAATATCGAGCAATGTGGAATTCGAGTACGATGTTTTCCATTTGAATAAGGACATTAAGATCATTATGGTTGACCCTACCGTTTCGGTGATGAAACTATTTGGCAAGGGCATACTGCGGAGCGTGATGGGAAAGAAAGAAAAGCTGCGGTATCTGATGAATACATTCATGTTCACGTATATGCTGAACAGCAAACGTTGTATTCACCAGGCCGTATGGCTGAATGCTACCCATACCATACAATCGGTGCTCGGGAGTTCGGGCTTTAAGGCATCACCCCGTTCGGTTATTCTCAAACTCGATATTGAAGGCAGTGAATACGACCTGCTCGATGAAATTGTTGCACAACAGGAGTTGTTCAATACCATCATCATCGAGTTTCACGACTTTGATAAAAAAGCTGACCGGGCTTGTTCATTTATTGAAAACTGCTTGCCGGCATTTGAGTTGCGTTATCTCGAGATCAACCCGTCGGGCGGGTTTTCGGCCGACAGGCAACCAAAAAATATTGAGATCGTGCTGATTCGAAAATAATACAGCATCGGCTGCATGCATACAACACCCAATCTTTTTTCCGAGTTGCTGTGTACGGTGAATCCCACCTGGTACTTCACACTGGAAACCGCTGTGCCGGTTTTTGCCGATGTAAGCAAACTGCCGAAGGAGGTTCAAAATCTGGTTGATATGCAGGTGCAGTATTCCGAACCCGTGATGCAGAAGGCTGATGCGGCCTATCAGCTTCTCAAAAAAGGATGGGTAGATGTTACCCCTGATAATTCCTGGTACCCGGAGCTTGTTCCCGTGAAGCCGGTTGACCGGTACACATTCCTCCGCCGGTTTTACAAAAAACAGTGGGTATGGTATACCTGCATACGCCGTTTGCTGGCGTTGCACAATCCGGTTACAGAACTGATGGCATTGTACAGTACAAGAAACGTTACTCAGGTAAAATTGTACGATGCTCTCATTCCTTTTAACCCGGCTCGTGATGTAACATCCGATGTGCCTCCGGTAAGCATCATCATTCCTACCCTTAACCGGTATGAATACCTGAACGATGTACTGAACGACCTGCAGAAGCAAACCCTTCAGAATTTTGAAGTGCTGGTCATCGATCAGTCGGAACCTTTTCAGGCGTCATTTTATGAGAACCGGAATCTGGATATACGGGTGATACAGCAACAGGAAAAAGCCTTGTGGCAGGCCCGCAACCGGGGCGTTACAGAGGCCCGGTATGAATGGGTGCTGTTTGCCGAAGATGATATCCGCATCATGCCCGACTGGATCGAAAAACATTTTTTAGCGGTACGTTGCTTTCAAGCCGAAGTGTCATCGGGAGTATTTTTTCCAACCGGCAAGCAAATGCCAGCCGACCGCAAGCATTTTCGCATTGCCGAACAGTTCTCATCGGCCAATGCCCTGGTTAAAATGGAGGTGTTCCGTAAAACCGGGTTATTAGATCTGCAGTTTGAAAAGCAACGCATGGGCGACGGGGAATTCGGGTTGCGATGCTTTCAGAAAGGCATTCAAATCATATCCAATCCGTTCGCATGCTGCGAAGATGTGAAGGCACCCGTAGGCGGCTTGCGACAAATGGGCAGCTGGGATGGATTCCGTCCGAAAAAATGGTTCTCACCCCGCCCGATCCCGAGTGTTATTTACCTGTACAGAAGATAATATCCGGTGAAAAATGTACGGGAAGGTATCTTTCTGGGAGTTGTGATGTCGCTCAATTCGTATAAGTACAAATCGAATAAAGCGATGACCCTGCTCAGCATGATGGTTTCCGTTTTACTGTTCCCGTTGATCCTGTTTCAGGTGTGGCGTTCGTGGAAAATCGCCGGCCTCATACTTTCAAAGGGACCTTCCATACAATCGTTACATGAAGAATAATAATCACAAAATTTGTTCATGAAAATTGCACAGGTGATCGACTCATTGCGCATCGGAGGGGCGGAAAAAATGACCGTACTTCTGTGCAATCTGCTGGTGCGTAACGGGCATGAAATAACCCTTATCAGCATAACCGATGAAGTGCCTTTACTCAATGAACTCGACACACGGGTGAAGGTGATACTGCTGAACCGCCGGTTTAAATTCAGTGTGGCGAAAATGTTTCGCATGAACCGGTTGCTCAGTGGTTTTGATATAATTCACGTGCATCTTTTTTATAATTTAAAATACCTGTGGGTGTGCGGAGCGTTTCTGAAAATGAGATCTAAAGTAGTGTATCACGATCACAACGGTGATATACATCTGCACCGGGAATATTCTGCTTTACAAAAATACCTGTTCTCAAAATGCGATGTGATTTGTGTGAGTGCTGAGATCAGCGAATGGGCGGTGCACACACTGCATTTGCCCCAGTCACGGGTGTTCACCCTGCCCAATACCATTCAGCGCCAACCGGCACCGCTCATGAAATATGCGCCTCAACCGGGGTTGCTGCGTCTGGTATTGGTGTCGAATGTGCGCACCACCAAGAATATTGAATTTGCACTCGATCTGGTGGCAGCGCTGAAGAGAACAATAAAACTGAAACTCGACATTTACGGGAACGTGAATGACCCGGAATACTTTTCATTTCTTGAATCAAAAATGACTTCACTGGGTGTTGGCGGAGAAGTGAATTTTATTTCCGGAGTCAACAGCATCTCAACACGCGATATGCCTCTATACCGCCAACCGAACTGGGCCCGTTGGTACTGATCGACACTCGGCTCCGGGGATCCCTTCCTTACTTAGCAGAACCAGAAGTGACCACCTGATCGCGATGTGCTGGAAGAATTTATGATCGACAACTTCAGTGTAGATGCATGGGTCAACGCGCAGGATCTGTACAGTATAGGAAGAAATATCGTTCAGTGGCAGTATTTGAACGGGTGTACAACGAAAAATTCTCAGAAGAAGGGATAACAGGCAAAATGCATAACGATATACGAAAAAGATACTGGCCTCCTGATCGTGTCAGACAAGGTCGATGATGCTGACTGAAAACGTTATCATAGCCTTTGCTTCGTAGTGCGGGAGATCGAGCATTTCCACCATTTGTTCAGTCATATTACGTGGATCGGTTTCGATTACAATCATCCGGGATATGCTAAAAACCTACGTAAAGCAGAGGTGAACAACCTTACCTACATCCTGTTGCCATTTTCAGGTGGTAATTCCGTATTGAAGAAGCTCAAGGCCCTGTTTTACATTCCGTGGTATGCCCTGGTACTTTTCAGGGAAATCGGGAAGCACCGGTACATTCATTCACGGGCCCCATCCATGCCTTCCTTTTTGGCAGTGATCATGGCTTCGGCATTTCGTAATAAAAAATACTGGCACAAGTATGCAGGCAACTGGGGCGACCCACATCCTTCATTTTTTTACGGGGTACAACGCTGGTTTATGAAAAGAAGCCCCCGTGAAGTGATCACAGTTAACGGGCAATGGCCCGGACAGCAACCGAATATTCTGAGTTTTGAGAATCCCTGCATTTCGGAGACGGAAAGACAAGATGCCATTCAGATAACGAAAGCGAAACGATACGACGGGAAACTCACCCTGTTATTCGTGGGCCGCATGGAAAGAGAAAAAGGGGTGTATCTCATTCTGGATGCGTTGAATAAAATGTCGGCCGGTGAAAAGGCACGTTTGGGTTGTATGCAGTTTGTAGGTAACGGAGCGGATCTTGAGGTGATCAAACAACAGGCTGAAACCACCGGTGTCCCTTGTGTATTTCATGGCTCCATGGGACGCGATGCATTAAACCGTTTGTATGCCGAAAGTCATTACCTGCTGTTGCCGAGTATGGCCTCAGAAGGATTCCCGAAGGTGCTGGCCGAAGCCTCGGCCTTTGGTTGTCTTCCGGTTGTGTCGGCCATCTCTTCGATCACACAGTATATAAAAACCGGTAAGAACGGATTTGTGCTGGATGCATGTTCAGCCGACGCCTTGTGCGCAACACTGGTTAAAATACAGTCGTTGGAAACGGTCGACGAGCTTGTTCACGAGGCCCGGGAAATGGTTCGGCTGTTCACATACGAGCGCTACAACCAGCGGATCAGCAATGAAATATTCGGTCTTACACAGGCTGCAAACTAAAAACACATGGAGTTTCTGAACCGCATATTCTACTCGAAAAGGAACCAGATGTTGGCGGTGCTTTTTCATGCGTTGCTGGGGCTCGTTACGGTATATACCAATGTGGTTCTCATTGCGTATTTTTTATTTCTTTCCGCATATACCATTCTGTACATCATTAAAAACAGAAATGCAGGATGTTTCTACAACTATTATCTGGCCTATGTTATAGGTATGGAAATATTTTTCCGGATGGGCCGCACCTCACCGTTTATCCCCTATGAGGTAGGTAAATATGTGATGGTGTTTGTTACGCTTTTCGTCATTTATATTCAGAAGTATAACCCGAAAATGCATATCGGGATGTTGTTCATCCTGTTATCGATTCCATCCATTTTTGTGCAGGTGTATTCCAATGAGTTGTTTGAAGATGTGGTATTCAACTGCTTTGGGTTGTTCGGTATGGGGATACTGCTGTATTATTTTCATCAGCAAAAATTCACGGAAAAGAATTTCCGTACCATACTGATCACATTCTTACTGCCGGTTATTTCCATCCTCACCTTTGTAACCCTTAAAACACCCATCCTGAACGAAGAAGACTTTCAGCTCGGGGCCAATTTTGCTACCACGGGCGGGTTTGGTTCCAATCAGGTGTCAACACTGTACGGGTTTGTATTGCTTATTTTACTGGTGTATAAAATGAACAATTCATCCATCTTCTCATTGCGGGGATTTGATGATTTTTTACTGGTTTTCTGTTTCTACCGTATTTTTCTTTCGTTCTCACGGGGCGGACTGGTATGCTTTATAATCTCTCTGATCGTATTAATCGTTTACAACAGGAATAACGGAAACCTGAGAAAGCTCATCCGTAAACCAAGGATCATTGCATCCGTCATCGTTATTCTGATCGGGGGGGTACTGAGTTTTAATTATGTGAATCAGCTTTCGGGTGAAAAACTGGTAAGCCGGTATCAGGGAAAAAATCAGAATGTGCAGCTGGGAGTGGTGGAAAGCAATGCCAACATTATGACATCCGGGCGGGCCGGTATTTTTTTAAGCGATATGGATATTTTCCGTAACAACCCGGCACTGGGGGTTGGGCCCGGTGGATCGAAATATACGCGAAAGATGTACAGTGAGTCGTTTGCCGATGACGATGTCACCGATCTCAGAACCCTTTCGGTGGCGCATGTGGAGTTTTCGCGTTTGCTGGCCGAACACGGGGTTTTTGGCATTATAATGATCCTTTTGATAACCTATATCACGTATGAGATCATTACGTCGAAAAAGAATACCATGGCCCGGGCTATTGCAGCTGCATTGATATGCTATGCATTGACCACCACCTTTCACTCGGCCATGCGTATTTCTCTTTCTCCTTTCCTGTTCGCTCTTTCAGCCGCAATGTTTGTGCCCCAGAACAGGAAAATAAAACCTGCAAAAGCAACGCATGAAACGAATATATTACGGTAACTTCCTCTCCCGTCACGGCTGGAATATTACCATGCCGGAAGAGATCGTACGCATGAAGGAACGGAACTATGATGTAGTTTATGCCTCGCATTACTGGAACCGGGTATTGCGCATGCTCGATGTGTATGCCTGTTTCTTCCGGTATTTATTCACGAAGTCCGTATCTGTGATTAATCTCTACACAGGACCTTTCTATTATATTAATGCGATTGTACTCACGTCATTGCATCGGTGGTTCGGAAAAAAATATATGCTGGTGCTCCACGGCGGGAATATTGTGAAACGGTACGAAGAAAATCCGGTATACCTGGATCGTATGTTTAAAGGTGCTGAAAAGATCATCTCGCCTTCAGCGTACTTTGTTCATTATTTTAAATCAAAATATGATGTAATTGAGATACCGAATACCTTGAAGTATGCGCATTACTACCCGGCTTCACCGGCTAACCGGCAACATATTCTGTACTTCCGTACGTTTCATAAATTCTATGATCCGAATACTCTGATCAAAGCATTTGCACTGATGGCACAGGAGTTTCCCAAAGCTACGCTCAACATGTACGGGTATGATGAGGATGGAAACAAAACAACCTGTGAGCAGCTCATTCATGAACTGAAGCTGGAGGAGAGAGTGTTTATGTACGACCGTGTAAATAAGGAAGATATACCCCGCTTTGCCGATCGGTATGGTACGTATGTGAATTCATCGGTGGTTGATAATACACCGGTTTCAACCATGGAAGCCATGGCCATGGGCATGAGTATTGTGGCCACCACCACCGGTGGCATTCCCTTCCTGCTGAAAGATGGAGTAACGGCTTTGCTGGTACCCCCGCAAGATCCGGAAGCCATGGCCAACGCCCTCCGTACCTTGTTTACCGATGAATCAAAAGCACACGACCTGGCTGAGAATGCCCGAAAAGAAGCCGCACGTTTCGATCATGATACGGTAATGGAACAGTGGATTACATTGCAGGAAAAGTATGGTAAGTGACGAATATATTTCGTTCTTTAAAAAATTCGGATACAAGGTTATTCGCGATGGGGAGCTGTGCTTTTTCGAAGTGCGTTCACATGTATATCAACTCTTGCCGGCCTTTTATCTGGATAGGGCCGGCCGGCAGACAATGAAACAGGTACAGCGGAAACAGCACCTTCCCGTACTGCGTTATTTCGATAAAACAACCGGAGGAAGTTCGCAAACCACCGCCATTTACAACCTGTATGCCCCGTATTCGCTGAACGATATTGAATCGAAGGCCCGCAATCAGACACGGCGCGGACTGGAGCGTTTTACGGTACATGAGATGCCTGAGACACCTCAGTCCATGGCTCAAATGCAGGCTTTGTATTTTGAAAATGCTGAAAAAATTAAGGCCTATAAATCGGATGCTTCCCTTCAGCAGCGCTGGAACCGGTGGTCGCATGCCATGTTTGATTCACCCAAGGTGAAAGTATGGGGTGCTTTTTCAGGGGATACCCTGGGTGCTTTTGCTGTAGTTATTCAGGAACAGGATTGGGCTGAAATACTGCTGCACCGTTCTTCCGATGCAGGCCGGAAAGACTATGCCAACAATGCATTGGTGTATGAGCTGGCGATGTATTATTTCGGCTTGGGCACCCGCTTCATTTCTTACGGACTTGAATCCTTCGACGATTCAAAAGCGGGGTTGTCGCACTTTAAACGTAACATGGGCTTTAAAAAAGAAGTGCTGAATGAATACATCATGGTGCATCCGCGCTGGTTCTTTCTCGCACCTGTAGCCAATCCCCGGTTTCGTAAAACCCTCTACCGCCTGTTTGGCAAAGTATGATAGCCCGGTATGCTTTACATCTTCCGTTTTGGAAGGCATTGTTAGGTGCCCCCGTACAAAAAAACGAATTGCGGATTCCGGAAACGATGGAGACCCGGTTTGTGTGTATAACGGAAGTACGGCATTCGACCTGCTGCTGAAAGCCGCCCGGGCTGGTGGTAAGAAAATCCTGGTGCCGCGACTTACCTGCAGTTATGTGCATGACGTGATTGCCGATAATGGGGCCATTCCGTTGTATGTAGATTTTAATAATAAAACAGCCCCCGATGCATCCGATTATCTGAATGCCTGTGGGAAGGAAATACCGGAGTTGGTTCTGGTCATCAGCTATTTCGGAATAGCGTCTGATGTAATACCTGCATTACGTGCCGCACTGCCCGAAACCACCCTGTACATTAAAGATTGCGCCCTCAGTTATGGGGCCACGCTCTCGGGCAAACCGGATGGCTCCGATGCAGATGCCGCATTTTACAGTTTTGGTGAAGGGAAGCCCCTTTTTGCCGCCGGTGGCGGACTGATGGCATATACCCGTGCCTTCGCATTCAGCAGGAACATTTCAGCAGCTCCCTTCATCACAAAGTGCAAATCATTGTACCGTTATCTGGTAAAAAGTTTTATTGTTCAGAACCGCCGCTTGTACGGGTGGTTCCGGAGCCTGAAAACAAAGCAGAATATGCTTTCTCCGGGATCGGGAAAAGTGCAACATGCCTGGGTCGCTCCGGAATTTGTATTGCGGTTGCTGAAGGCAAAGCATCCTTCCTTTGCATCAGATATTTTAAAAAACAACCAAACCCTGGCTTCATGGAAAGAAGA
>JBGAVF010000079.1:0-11029 GCA_044228315.1 Bacteroidia bacterium
GAAATTCCTTTCCGGGGTATTGCTTTTTTACGGGCTACCATCAAAACTATACATCGCAGGGCTTATTCACAGAATGCAAGGGCTATTTGTTCATGGACTGCTTTTCTGTTTTCGCTATATTTGTATGCGTAGCCTATGCACCCTTTCCTGCAAAAAACCACTTCCATTCTGCGTAATAAATACTATTTCTCGTTAATAGCATTTGTGCTGTGGATCACCTTTTTCGACAACAACAATGTGTATGAGATTTACCGTTTGCGTAAAAACTATGCTGAGTTGTATCGTCAGAAAGAATTTTATGTGCGTGAAACGGCACGTGTAACCGCCGAAAAACAGGAACTTTTTGGCTCCGATAAAGCTCTGGAAAAATTTGCCCGGGAGCGTTATTTTATGAAGAAGGATGACGAGGATATTTTCATCTTTGAATCACCAAAGAAACCGGAAGAATAATACCGGCCCGTTAAAACTGCTTTTATCGTTGCTGCACCCGGATGAGTTTAGAGGTGTCAAAACCACGGTCCTTGGCCTTTTGCACTATTGATTGATACAACCCTTCGTCCATATGCGGGTTGCGGCTTAATATCCATAGATAATTGGGAGAAGCACTGCCTACCAAGGCCCATTGATAATCCGGATCCAGCTCCATCACATCGTACGGAGCGTAAAAGAACCAGAAAAAAGAAACCTTGAACCGGGCCGGCTCATTTTCCGAACGCAACTTTGCCTTTCCTACCGAAACACTCATTTTGCCGTCGAGTGTGTTCTTGTATCCTTTATTCTCAACACGTATCAATCCGTCATCACGTAACGAGTATGTGGCGGTTACACCCTGAAGTCCGTTTTCAAAGCTGTGAGGGAAACGGGCGATCTCATACCATACCCCCAGATAACGTTGCAGATCGAGTTCTTTTACTACGGAATAATTCATGGCAGGTGATTGGGTTTGAGATTTACAGGAAGATATAAAAAACAATAAAAAGAAGGCCGGCAGCAGCCGTATGAGGCGAAACCTGTTTAAAGCATTCAGATCAGTCATGATCCTTGTCTTTATCATTCTCTTTGGGTGAATCAGGGGTCTGAGGCTGGTTTTCGGGAGATGTTACGGCCCCGTTATTCTGAATTTCAGGATGATGAATGGCTCCTCCGCTGTGTCCGGTAGGTACCGAAACAGCTACTGTAACAACGGCAATGAGTAACGTAGCCATATAGCCGATGCGCGACCAGGCCAGTTGTTTGATGTCGGCTATAAGGGTTAGCAGGGCGGCAATACCCAGGACGCTGGTTAGAATAATGAATTTTTCGCCCCATTCTTCATGCTCGTGAATTACCTTTTTGCTGATGCCATTGATCGTTTTAACGATATCTTCAGCTTCCTCACCTGAAAAATAAGCTGGCAGGGAAACCACAGCAGATCCGACAAAAATCAGTAAAGCGGCTTTACGGAATTTCGGTTCGGCAAACAGGTATCCGGCTAAAAAAATAGCCAACCCCACCATACTCCCGATGATGGGGGCATGATTAAAAAGAAGATGCAGATAGGCTCCGTTCATAGTGATGTGTTGTTTAAACACTTACAAAGATGCCTGTTTATGGTGAAACACCAAATGATTGTTATCACCTCTGCGGAAATGCCGGGTATGCCTACGGCTTCACCGCTTTGATAATATCCACAAAGCTCCGGGCCTGCAGGGCAGCACCGCCAATCAGACCTCCGTCGATATCGGGTTGCTGGAACAACTCCACGGCATTATCCGCCTTCACACTGCCTCCGTAAAGGATACTGATGTTGTCTGATATTTCTGAGCCGTATTTATCACCTACGATCTTGCGGATGAAAGCATGCATTTCCTGTGCCTGCAGGGAAGTAGCGGTTTGTCCGGTACCGATGGCCCATACCGGTTCGTACGCGATCACCACATGCTTCATTTGTTCGGCCGGAAGATGGAAGAGTGCTTCACGGAGTTGCGATTCAATAATATCGAACAACTTACCGCTTTCCCGTTCTTCAAGGGTTTCTCCTACGCAATAGATGGGCTGCAGCAGGTTGGCAAGGGCAATATCAATTTTTTTAGCCAGCCAGTCGTTGGTTTCATTAAAGTACTGACGGCGTTCACTGTGACCGAGGATCACATAATCACATCCTACCGACTTCAGCATGGCTGCCGAAATTTCACCGGTATATGCACCACCGGGCATGTTGCTGCAATTCTGACCGGCCAGTTCCAGCATGGGCATTCCGAAGATCAGGGGTTGCAGTTTATACAGATGAATGAACGGAGGAGCCAGCACCACATAGGTTTGCGACTTCACCTCCGCTGTGTACAATTCAATAATCTCTTTTACCAGCTGGATACCTTCATCAAAGGTTTTATTCATTTTCCAGTTACCGGCTACAATTTTCTTTCTCATATATCGGATTTAAAGGGTTGATAGATCGGGTCAATATTTTCGCAGTGGTGTGGTTTGTTCAAATACCCACGCCAGTATTTTTTTATCTGTTTCCTGCAAGGATAGATTGCGGCGTTGCATCACAAGTTCAGCCACTTCATACACTTTTTTCAGCTGGTACACCTCCATTCCCTGCGCCCCGCCCCAGCTGAAATCGGCTACAAAGTTACGCGGAAAACCGGAACCGAAAATATTGCAGCCTACCCCAATAACGGTGCCTGTATTGAACATGGTATTGATACCGCATTTGCTGTGGTCGCCCATGATGAGCCCGCAAAACTGCAGGCCCGTGTATTCGAATTTGCCGGTTTTATAACTCCACAAACGCACTTCAGCATAGTTGTTTTTCAGGTTGCTGTTGTTGGAGTCGGCGCCTATATTGCACCATTCTCCCAGCACGCTGTTGCCTAAAAATCCGTCGTGGGCCTTGCTGCTGTAGCCGAACAGAATGCTGTTGTTCACCTCCCCTCCTACCTTGCACTCCGGGCCGAGGGTAGTGGCACCGTATATTTTGGCTCCCATTTTTAAGGTGCTGTGAATGTTCATGGCAAACGGACCGCGGATCGAGCATCCTTCCATCACCTCGGCATGATGGCCGATATACACCGGCCCGGTTGAGGTATTTATATTTGATGCCAGTACCCGGGCTCCCGGCTCAACAAACAAATCAGCGGCATCTCCGATGAGAATATTGCCTTCGGACAGCGGCGCTGATGTACGGCCCTTGGTTAACAGGGCAAAGTCCTTTCTCAGTTCCCTGTCATTGTAGGTAAACAGATCAGAAAGCTGGGAGAGGATGGTGATTTGCTCCGATTGCGAATCATAAAAATTCAATCCGCTGAAATTGAGTTTTGCCGGTTCTTTAAGCACAGCAGCCACCAGTTCACCTTTGCTTTTCAGGGCATCACCCGGTTTCAGGTGCGGTATCTCCTGAATCAGTATTTCATCGGGGCACGCTGCTGCATTAATAAATATTGTGTCGTCGGAAATGTTTGCCGGGAATTTTTCCTGAATCGGGTCGATGGTTTTATAACTCACCGTGCACCCCATGGCCATCTCCCATTTTTCAGCAATGGTTAAGATACCCAGCCGAAATTGTCCAACCGGACGGGTAAAGGCCAGCGGATAAAAGCGTTCCCGGCCGGGCGGGTCAATGAGCACTATATTCATACAATTGGATTGAGAGTGCTAAAATAAAAAAAGCTTCCCGATAAAATGGGGAAGCTTTCAGAATTCGTGTGTTTTCAGTAAAACGATTACTTTTTCGCGTAACGTTTGTTGAATTTATCAATACGTCCGGCGGTATCGATCAGGTTTGATTTACCGGTGTAGAACGGATGTGACTTATCAGAGATTTCCAGCTTGTACAACGGATACTCGTTACCATCGGTCCACTTGGTGGTTTCTTTGGTTTCAACGGCACTGCGGGTAAGGAATGAATGATCGCAGCTCATATCTTTAAATACTACAAGGCGGTACGTCTTTGGATGAATATCAGGTTTCATGTGAATGGGTTTTTTCTTAAAAATGGAGTGCAAATATAGCCTTTTCGGAATAAAATACAAATGGTTCTGTACGATATTCCCTGAATTCGGCCCTGGAAAGCATCCTCATGGCGTAACCTGCAGGCCTTTAGCCCCGGTTTAGCCTACTTTCTCACCAGCTCAAAGGTCCATTGATAGGTGCCTCGGGTTTGCGTTAAAAACCCCGATGAGAAAAATAAATAGTGTTCCTGCTTTTTATTTCCGGAAACCGAGAAGTTTCCATGGCTGCCATCAATTTCCGTATTGCCGTTGTGCGGGTTTATGACCGTATTTTGAGAAAAGAACAGATTCGCATACCAGGGAATACGGCTGAAATCGCCTTTATCCCCGCTATACCATAACAGCTTGCCTGTGAGTGGTATAAGGCTGTCGGGGAATGAAGCAAACGTCCATTCTCCCTTATACATATTGAACTGGTCGTTGGTGTTTTCCGATGTGAGGGTAATGGTGCCCAGGAAATCGTTTTTGTATTCCTGCCCTGCAGAATCAACACGCTGAAGCACCGAGTTTCTGATCTCCCAGGTGCCGAGAAGCCGGTTCACAGTTCGCGATTTTTCGCACGAGGTGGTGAGCGTGAAATACCCCAGCAAGAGTAAGGGATACATTATACATTTTAGGAGCCGTGCTGTCATTAAGCAAAGCTAGCATTAGTTCCCGACAATCTTCAGCTTGGCAAAGCGCAGAATAAGTACTTTTTTCCCGTAATCCTTAAAGTCAATGATGGCCTTTTTTTCCATACCCTTCCCTTCCACACTGTTCACCACTCCGGTACCAAAGCGCTGGTGTTCAACCATTTGTCCCGCTTCCAGTCCGTCCGTATTATCGGCCACAAAATCAGAAGGGGCCGGTTTGGCTTTATTCACCGGGGTAAGATGCAAAGGCACCTGTGTACGCTGATTTCCCAGCTGGGCTTTTAACGACGGGGACGCGTTAAACGAACTGCGCTCGTCATCGAGATTGAATTTGCGTGCCGGTGCCGCCACTTTGGCCGGAGCCATAAACTGAATGAATTCTGACGGAAGTTCTTCCAGAAAACGGCTGGCTTCGCAGGGGATCAGGGTACCAAACCGGAAACGGGTTTCGGCAAAACTCAATGTAAGCTTTACCTTGGCCCGGGTGATGGCCACATAGAAGAGCCTTCGTTCTTCTTCCAGCTCCTGTCGCGAATTCAGCGACATCTGGTTCGGGAACAGGTTCTCTTCCATGCCCACCAGATATACATTTGAAAATTCCAGTCCTTTCGCCGCGTGAATGGTCATTAAGGTTACCTTGTCATCATCGTCGTCCTGTTTGTCCGCATCGGTAAGCAGGGCCACATCCTGCAACCACAGGTCGAGGGTAATGGGTTCACCGCTGTCGTCTTTTACCTCACTGAATTCCTTGATACCGTTGAGCAATTCTTCCACATTCTCGAAACGGCTCATGCCTTCCACGGTCTTGTCTTCATACAAATCTTTCAGCATGCCGCTTTCTTTGGCGATGCGATAGGCAATATCATAGGCACTCTTCTTCCCTAACTCCGAGGCAAAACTCCGTATCATCAGCACAAACGCCTGTACCTTACCCGCAGCGGTACCCAGCTTATGGTAATGCTGTACAAGCACCTCCCAAAGAGGGATATTGGCTTCATTGGCCAGCAGAATTATACGTTCGAGGGTAGTTTTGCCAATGCCCCGCACCGGATAATTGATTATGCGTTTCAGCGCTTCTTCATCGGCCGGGTTAACCACCAGGCGCATATATGCGATGAGGTCCTTTATTTCCTTTCGTTGGTAAAAACTCATCCCCCCGTAGATCCGGTAGGGTATATTCATTTTACGCAGTGCTTCTTCCAATGCCCGCGACTGGGAGTTGGTGCGGTATAATATGGCGAACTCCCGGTTGTGCAACTGCCGTTGCATTTTATCCTCAAAGATCAGATCAGCCACCAGCTTTCCTTCATCATTATCACTCAGGGTTTTGTATATTTTAATACGCTCACCCATATCATTATCCGTCCACACATTTTTCTCAATCTGATCCTTGTTCTTTTTGATGAGCAACCCCGCTGCATCAACAATGGTTTTTGTACTGCGGTAATTCTGTTCCAGTTTGAACGTGCGCATCTCGGGATATTCCCGGTTGAAATTGAGGATATTCCGTATGGTGGCCCCGCGAAATGCATAAATGCTTTGCGCATCATCACCTACCACGCAGATATTGTGGTGGGTTGAAGCCAGCATTTTCAGGATCATGTATTGGGAGAAGTTGGTATCCTGGTACTCATCCACCATGATATACTGAAACTTCTCCTGATACCGTTTCAGCACATCGTCGTGTTTACTCAGCAACTCATACATCTTCATCAGCAGGTCGTCGAAATCCATGGCGCCGGCTTTGAAACAACGCTGGCAATAGGTAGCGTAAATCTCCGACAGCTTGCCCAAACCGGCCGACTGGTCATCAGACATTTTGGCTTCATCCCGGTTGTATTCGTAGGGAAATATAAGGGCGTTTTTGGCCTGACTGATGCGGTTATATACCACGTTGGGCTTGTATATCTTATCATCAAGTCCCATCTCATTGATGATGGCTTTCAACAGGCTTTTGGCATCATCCGTATCATAAATGGTGAACGATTTCGGATACCCGATCTTTTCCGCTTCAATACGAAGCACTTTTGCAAACACGCTGTGAAATGTTCCCATCCACAGGTTTCTTGCTTCCGGTCCAACCACGGTTTCAATGCGGTGACGCATTTCTTTCGCCGCCTTATTGGTAAATGTGAGCGAGAGAATATGAAATGCATCGATGCCTTTTTGCAGCATGTAAGCGATACGGTACGTAAGTACACGTGTTTTACCGGAACCGGCTCCGGCAATGATCATTACAGGGCCATCCACAGCCAGTACAGCCTCCTGCTGGGCCGGGTTCAGTTCTTTCAGGTAGTCAATAGGGGGATTCAGTTCACTCACGCGTCAAAAATAGGAAAATTCGATGCGGTGGCACGGAAACAACTTGTTCACACTGTAGCATTTTTTAAAAGATTTAGTGGATGTAAAAACCGGCTTCTCCTTCTGTAGCGTCAACAATTGGCTTCTTCACAAAGCGCTCCTTCATATTCCGTTTCAAGGGTAATATGATGTATGTTTTCGTGTTCGAAGGCATGACGGAGCCGGTGTTTTATTTCAGGCTCCGACACCTGAAGGGCACCTGATTTAAGCACCACATGCGCCGTTAGGGCATTTTCATTGGTGCTTATGGCCCATACATGGATGTGATGAATACCGGCCACACCTTCCACGGCCAATGCTTCTGCCCGGATGCGGTCGAGGTTGATCTGTACCGGCACACCATCCAACGACAACCGAAGGCTGTGACTTAGAAGCTGCCATGTATTGATAACGATAAGAATAGCAAGGAATAGACTTAACAGTGTGTCGATCCAGTAAAGGGACGTGAGGTATATGATGATGCCCCCCACTACCAGCCCGGCAGAGATCGCCGCATCGCTCATCAGATGCAGATAAGCGCTTTTAATGTTCAGGTCTTTATCCTTATCGTTCAGGAAAAACATGGCACTGATGCCGTTGATGATAATGCCGATGCCGGCTACCACCGCCACTGTAACACCAGGTACCGGCGCCGGATTAAGAAGCCTGTGCATGGCCTCATAGGCAATGGCACCCATCGACACGAGCAATATCACAGCATTGAAAAGGGCCACCAGTACTGATGTTTTTTTGTACCCATACGTATACCTTTCATCGGGACGGCGTTTCATAAGACGGAAGGCCAGTAATGACAGTGCCAGTGAACCTACATCGGCGAGGTTGTGACCGGCATCGGCCAATAGTGAAAGTGAATGTGAGTAAAGCCCTGCTACTACTTCGCCTGCTACAAATACCAGGTTCATGCCTATACCAATCAGAAAGGCCCGGTTGAGATGTACCGGTGCCGTAGTGTGAGTATGGGAATGGGCATGAGAATGCGACATACCGCAAAGTTACTTAAAAGAACGGCTGAACGGGGTTTACAGATGCAGATCGCGTAATTTTTTCGCTCGTACAGCCGTATATCCTACTACACCAGCCGATATAAGTCCACCCAGTATTATGCTTCGTGCCACACCAAGCCACTGCGCGGTAAGTCCGCTCTCAAAGGCCCCCAGCTCATTGCTGCTGCCAATGAAAATATTGTTCACAGCCGACACGCGCCCTTTCATATTCTCAGGCGTGTATAACTGCATGATACTGCCACGTATCACCACACTGATACCATCGAAGGCACCGCTGAGTAAAAGCAGCACGAACGAAACCCAGAAAAGAGAGCTCAATCCAAACCCTATGATGCACAAGGCAAAGCCGAACACGGCCCACATCAGAATACGTCCGGCATTGCGGTGCAAAGGAATGAAGGCGATGGTGAGGGTAGTGATCATGGTACCCACTCCGGTGGCGGCCTTCAGCAATCCGAACTCAAAACTTCCTACATGCAGGATATCGCTGCACACCGCAGGCAACAGGGCCACGGCACCTCCAAAGAACACGGCAAACAGATCGAGCGAAATGGAACCGATGATGATCTCATTTTTAAATACGAACCGAACCCCTTCCGTGATCTTTTTCCATACATTTTCTCCGGCTTTTTCTTCGGTTTTGAAATGGGTATACGAAATGGTTGAATACGCCAGAAACGAAAGAAACATAAGCAATGCATCAAGTAAGAACACGTTACTGATTCCAAGGGGAGTCAGCAACAACCCTCCGATGGCCGGCCCGGCTGAAGCAGAAACCTGCCACAGCGTGCTGTTCCATGAAACCGCGTTGCGTATCAGTTTTTTATCGGGTAAAAGAGCAGGCCAGAATCCGAACATGGCCGGCCATATGATACCACGCAATAATCCGGTGATAAATATTACAATATACACAGATGTAACCCCGAAGGTATCGAGAATACCTGCGGTATTGCGGGCAATGAAAAAGAACAGCACGGATGTAATGCTGAGCAATAAAGTGATAGTGGTAATGATCTTTTTACGGTTAAATATATCTGCCAGATGTCCGCCGAAAAGTGCTATCAGGATATACGGAACCGCTTCGGCCAAACCGGCCATTCCCAGCGACAGGGGTTGCTTGGTGATCTGATAGATTTGCCAGGCAACCGTAACACTCTGGATCTGAATGGAGGTATTTAACAGAAACCTAGCCAGCGAATAGCGCCGGAAAAGAGGGAGTCGCAGGGCTGCGATGGCATCATGCTTTTCGTTCCCGTTACTTTGACTTTTCTTCATCGGCTGAATTCCGTCTTAACCAATTTTCAGGGTTTTGGTCTTATAGTTGATAATGGCTTTCTCGCTTACCAGTATGTCGTTCCCTATGATGAAATGAAACTTCGGCAACTGATGCAATTCATACATGGCATGTATATGTGAGAAATCGATGAGGGCTACCTGCTGTTCAAACTTCTTTTTCCCCAGTCTAAAAGAGAGGCTGGCCACATGCATGGCCATCTCGCTGTCGCCTACTCCACCGGCCATATCGTTCAGTTTTACCAGTTTCTTCTTACCCACATGGCTTTCCACAAAATTCACATCAAATACCGATGCGGTTGCTCCCGTGTCGATAAGTACCTTGTATTTTTTATTAAAGATCCGTATGGATGTGAAAATGTGGCAACCGTGATTGCTTTCAAGAAAACTGATATCGAGAGTATAACGCATAAAAAACAAATGCTGCCCGTTTTAAACTGACAGCATTTGCAAATGTAGGGTATTCTCTTAATTATAAAGTAGCGAGCACATCGTTCATGCTGCGTACCGCGGCGGCACTTTTATCAAAGGCAGTCTGTTCTTCGGCGTTCAGTTTATAATCGATGATCTGTTCCCAACCGTTTTTACCGATCACAACCGGAACACCCAGGCAAATGTCTTTTTGTCCGTATTCACCATCGAGTGCCACACAGCATGGGAATACTTTTTTCTGATCGCGTACAATACTCTCAACCAAAGCGGCACCGGCAGCTCCCGGTGCATACCAGGCCGATGTTCCCAGCATTTTGGTAAGGGTGGCTCCACCTACCATAGTATCGGCAGCCACTTTGGCAAGCACCTCTGCATTCAGCATATTGCTCACCGGATTGCTGTTCAGCGTTGCCAGGCGGGTCAACGGGATCATGGTTGTATCTCCGTGTCCGCCAATCACTGTGGCGTGCAGATCATTCGGAGAGCAATTGAGAGCAAACGACAAATAGGTTTTAAAACGTGCACTGTCGAGAATGCCTCCCATGCCAATGATACGGTTCTTTGGTAAGCCCGATGATTTCAGTGCCAGATAGGTCATGGTATCCATTGGATTGCTGATCACGATGATGATCGCATTGGGCGAATATTTCAGGATGTTTTCGGTTACTCCTTTTACAATACTGGCATTGGTACCTATAAGTTCTTCGCGGGTCATACCGGGCTTGCGGGGAATGCCCGAGGTGATCACCACCACATCGGAACCGGCGGTTTTGCTGTAGTCGTTGCTGCTTCCGCTAACACGGGTATCGAAACCCAGCAATGAGGCTGTCTGGAATAAATCGAGGGCTTTGCCTTCGGCCAGTCCTTCCTTAATATCGAGCAATACCAGTTCGGTTGCTAATCCTTTACGTGCGATGTTATCCGCACAGGTGGCACCAACGGCGCCTACGCCAACTACAGTGATTTTCATGGGTAAATGAGTGTTATATGATGATTGAAAAAATTGAATTTTGGTGACGCAAAGATATGTTCAGTAACGGGTTCGCCCAAATCAAATACCTGAATATTGCAGGCATTTCGTATGATTTTCATCAATTGAACCGGAATGAAAACCCGACGCTTGTTAACACTAAGGCAATGATTTAGAAATAAAATACACGCAATTCCGTAAACTTAACTTTCCGATAATATAACAATAGGGGCATATCAGGTTATTTCGCACCATATTTTAAAAGATACCATGAATCGTTTTTTAGCATTTCTTTTCATCACCGGGTGCATCACCCTGCATGCGCAGGTCAATATCGACTCGCTG
>JBGAVF010000080.1:0-10000 GCA_044228315.1 Bacteroidia bacterium
ATTTATGGCATAATGGTTTTCTTCCAGAAAACGGCGCGTAACGATCACCGAAAGATCCTTTTCTTTAAAACCAGTTTTGTCACCGGCCACCAGATTTTTTTCACCCAGAATATCTTCCACCATGAGTTTTTTATCCTGTTCCACATCAATGCTCCGGGCCCGGGCACGGAAAAAATCGGATCGGGTTTCGTCCCACACCCATAGCGGGGCCTCCATATAAGTTCCGATATTCTGATATCCGTATTTGGCGGAAAGTTCGGGGTCGCTGAGGCGTTCTTTGAGGTTGTAAATGAAGTTGTTGTCGCTTTTTTCAAAAGGAATGTTTACCGTGAGCCAGTTTACAAAAGCGCTGTTCATTTTCTTGTCGAGGTAATGCAGGCTTCCGTTGGCAAATCCAATGGCCAGAAAGGTGAAGAACAGAATGGATGACAGGATAAAGAAATTGACCTTGCTTTTTCCCATCAGTGCCTTGCGTTCTTTTTTATAGAAAAGTTTCTGGTAGGTGTTCTTCAGTTCCAGTGTGTCGGATTCTACCGGTGAGCCGAGGTTCTTGTCCGCGTTGGAAGTATAGAGGTTCCGTATCTTTTGTTTGAGGGCGGCAGTATCTGCTTCATTCAGTTGTGCAAAATCCGGACGGTAAAGGATATTTTGAGGGAGTACCTCACCAAAACCCTTTTCGGTGTTCTTGGTGATCACCACGATCTGATCGGCATGTTTCACAGCCAGATTAATATCATGCGATACAATGATGGCCGTGAGGGATTCATTCAGGGAGCTTTTGATCACTTCAAAAAGTTCATTGGCGTTGGCCTCATCCAGGTTTCCGGTAGGCTCATCACCGAATAACACCGTGAATCCGGCATTAAGCGCCCGCACAAAAGCGACCCGTTGCCGCTGCCCTCCCGAAAGATTTACCGCGAGGGAGGTTAGACCTACTTCATTCTCGGGCAGTTTCACCTTTCGCATCAGGGTCTTGGCTCCTTCCAGCACCTCTTCCTGTGTAACATTTTCTTTGATCATACGGCTCAGACACACATTCTCATACGCCGTAAAATTTTCCATCAGGTTGGTATTCTGAAAAATAAAACTGAAATGTTTTTTACGAACATCCGCCAGTGCCGACTGGTCGTTTTCCTGCCACAGTTTCTGGAGCGATATCGTTTCGCCCGGGTTAAAGTCGATGCTGCCTCCGGCAATCGTATTATTCATTAAGCCCAGAGTTTCAAGCAGGGTACTTTTACCACTCCCGGAGGCTCCCAGCAGGAAGATCAGTTTTCCTTTCGGAATCTCAAGCTGTTGAATGTGAAGTACCTCTTCTTCCGGTTTGAGTGAATAGGAACAACTGAGGTTTTGAATAGAAAAGATAGAGTTCATGTTTATGTTTGAGGGAGTCAATATTACCAAGAACAAAATTCATAGCCAAATTAAAAAGAAGTTACCGATTTTCGGTTTAAATATTCCTTTGTTGGCAAAGTATGTTTTAAATGGCATAACAATAAGCTATAAAGTCGAAATTTTTCAATTATTGCATCATATTAAGTTAATTCGTACATGAAACACAAATTTCAATGGGGCCTAATTACAGGAATGATTGCCCTGTTTAATATTGCTTTTTGTGATGCACAAACAATCTATCCTTCGTTTCCGGATTATGAAGTTGTAGTGAGTAAGTTTTTTACGTAAAACACGATCCCATACAAGCAGGATGGTAATGTGATGCTTCATTTTGAAAAGCGACCGGCCGGGTGGTTTTTGAATTTTATTGATTACTCCGCACAGGAAAAATCGGTGAAATTTGTTCAGTTCTGGAATGCGGCTTCGGGTGATTTTATGCCGACAGGTTTCGGCACACCTGAAAATGAAGAGGAGAACAATACGGAATTAAATTCGGCCTTGTCGGTGTACAATAAAAACTATTTCAAACTATTTCCATTTTACGGATACCGGGGCTACGATTATGATGTAATGGATTTTCTGAAAAATGAAACCAATTTGCCGGATACACCTCTTTATGCTTTGGGTCGGGCGTATGCCAGTATTTCCGGTAACCTGCTCGACGACAATTCAGGTTATGCGGATACCACGCGAATCATCAAATCGGAAAACATTGAAAATGCCTTGTCGGCTGAGGCTTTAAAACAGTATAATTTTTATCATTCAAAAGCGGTAGAAACGTTTAAAAAGCTCGCCCATCAAAATCCTGCATTCCAGACCATAGTTGGCGATATAAAGATCAAAACAGCCGGTGAAATTATGGATGCATTTTTACGAATGCGGATGTATCAGAATGAGCAGGAAGCGGAGAAATATCTCGAAACAGCTATTTATAATGACTTTCAGGTATCGTATGCGAAAAATTATCTGGCTTCATGTCCGCTAAATTCAGTGTTGTTTACCAACGGTGATAATGATACGTATCCTTTATTGTATGTACAGAAAGTGCTGGGCTATCGCACAGATGTGCTGGTTGTGAATTTCAGTTTGCTTAATACAGCACGGTATATACAATATCTGCGCAGAGGCGTGCCGGGAGCCGGCCGGCTAACGATGCAATTAAACGGTGATTTTTTTGATCAGAATTCCAATGCTGCTATTTTTATCGGAAAGGTGTATCCGGAAACGAGCATGGAACATGCTGTCAGGTTTGTAGCCACCGATTCGGCAAAAGAGGATTATGGCTCGATTGGCATACGAAACATTCCTTCTCAAAACCTGTATCTCGAGAGCATAAATAAGGAACCTGTGAGGATTAAACTCATGGGCAGTTACATATTAATGAGCCGGCTGGCCATGATCGACTTTCTTTCCACGAATAAATGGCAGCGTCCGGTATGTTTTTCTATTACCGCCGGTTACGATTTATTCGGTTACTTTTCCAGTTACCTTCAATTGAACGGTTTGGTGTATGAACTGATGCCTGAATCACAGGAGGTGGATTCGGAAATGCCGGGTAGCATCAACAGCAGTAAGCTCTATCAGAACATTCTGAAGGGCTTTAGCTGGAACTGGATTCCTCAAAGCGATCTGTCACCGGCCGGTATGGATTATACGATTCGACTGGTTATGATGCGGTTAATCAGGTCACTTGCTCACGAGAATAAGATAAAAGAAGCGAAGGAGACCATTCTGAAGTCGGAACAGATGTTTCCCGACAGTGTATTGAAACATGACTATTATAGTTTAGTGATGCTGGAATCTTTGTATTCTCTGGGCATGTTTGAAGAAGGGAACAAACTCGCCGGGCAAATCTGGACCAATACCCGCGACAATGCCGGAACAGGGGGTGAGGACGCGGAAGAACTATTTCAAAATGCAACAGAGAAAATAAAAGAACTTGCAGAAAAATACAAGCAAACAAAACAACTCGGTTTTTTAAAGTAGCATACTATCCATGGCATCACAATTACCCGAAATACTTTTTGAGGACAATCACCTGATTGCGGTTGAAAAACCTGCCGGGTGGCTGGTGCAGGGCGATGCCACCGGCGATGCCACCTTATCGGATTGGGTGAAAGAGTATATTAAAGAAAAGTATAAGAAGCCGGGGCTGGTGTATCTCGGCGTGCTGCACCGGCTCGATCGTCCGGTAAGCGGCATTGTGCTCTTTGCCCGAACCAGCAAGGCAGCAGAAAGAATGAGTAAATTGTTCCAGTTGCATAAAATTGAGAAACAGTATGTTGCCATTGTAAAGGGCATGCCTGCGCAGACCGAAGCCATACTTGAAAATTATCTGTTGCGCAACGAAAAGAACAATACCACCCGGGCCTATGAGAAACAGGTTGCCGGTTCGCAATATGCACGGCTTGACTTTTCAGTGCTAAAGAAGTACCCTGCCCATTCCCTGCTTTCAATCAATTTACATACCGGCCGCCACCATCAGATCCGTTCGCAGCTTTCCTATTTCGGATGCCCAATCCGGGGCGATGTGAAGTACGGCTATGCCACACCCAATCCCGATGCCAGTATCGACCTGCATGCGGCTTTATTGCGGTTTATACATCCGGTGACCCAGCAAGAGATCACCATTACCAGCGAACCACCTTTTACCACCTGAGCCGGTTCCCCGGACCAGTGGCAAGACAGGAATTATCAGGCCCGGGAACAACAGAAATCCCTAAATTCGCACACCTTTATTTTCATTATTATGAGTTTATTCGACACACACAAATACAAGCTTACCGAAGCCGATGATGCCATTGTAAGGCGCTATTTTTATGCAGCCTATCCTGAGAATCCCAAAGCCTATGATGAAGCGCTGGATGCTGCCGGTAAAGCGGCGTTTGCCATGCAGATGAACAACAACTTTGTCGGTCTGCAACAGGGCAAAGAGGAAGGCTGGATCGGAGAGGAAGTATCTCCCTATCTGCAGGTAGGACTGGGGATCCGCTATCCTTCGTACACCCCTGAAACACTTATAAGCAATTCAAAAAAAGCGTTTGCACAATGGAAAAAAACTGACCATGAGACACGTGCCGGCATCCTGATAGAGGCGCTGGAACGATTGAAAGCACGATTTTTTGAGCTGGCCTATGCTACCATGCATACCACCGGTCAAAGTTTCTTAATGAGTTTTCAGGCCAGTGGTCCGCATGCAGCGGATCGGTCCATAGAGGCCGTGGCACTGGGTATGACGGAGATGAAGCGTTTCCCGAAACAGGCCGAATGGAAAAAGAATCTGGGAAAATTCGACCTTGTATTGCAGAAATCGTGGATACCGGTACCTAAGGGGATTTCCCTGGCCATTGGCTGTTCCACTTTTCCCACCTGGAATACCCTACCGGGCGTATTTGCATCCTTGATCACGGGCAATGTAGTGATTGTGAAACCTCATCCCAAAGCGGTATTACCTATAGCCCTGGCGGTATCCGAATTGCAGAAGGTGCTGGTGGAGCAGGGTTTTGATCCATGCGTGTGCCAGCTGGCCGCCGATACATCGGCCGAGCCGCTGACCAAGAAACTGGCAGAAGATCCGGCTGTTAAAATCATTGATTATACAGGAAGCACTGTGTTCGGTAAGTATATTGAGAGCCTTAACGCCAAGACTGTATTCACGGAAAATGCCGGCATCAATTCCGTCATCATGCACAGTACAAAAGACCTCAAAGGCATGATGCAGAACCTTGCCTTTTCATTGTCGCTGTATTCCGGACAAATGTGTACAGCGCCTCAGAATATTTTCATTCCGGCATCGGGTGTGGTAACACCGGAAGGAACCGTTTTGTTTGATGATGTTGTAAAAGCCTTGTCAGAAGCCATTACAGGCCTTGTCACCAACCCCAAGGCCGGTCCGCCTACACTGGGCGCCATTCAAAATGATGTAACGCTGAAGCGGGTGCAGGAAGCATCGGCGATAGGAGGTAAGATCATATTACCCATGCAGGAAGTAAAGAATGCAGAATTTGAGCATGCACGCATGGCCACACCTGTACTGATACAAGCCGACAGCAGCGAGGAAGTAGTTTATCAGCGGGAACATTTTGGCCCGATTGCCATAGTTATAAAGTGCCGCGACATAGAGGAATGTATTGATAAGGCAGCGGCTATGGCTGCGAATCACGGGGCGATCACCTGCCTGGCCTATTGCACGGATGAGAAGGTGAAGCACGCCATTACCGATGCCATGAATGATGCTTTTACACCGGTATCCTTTAACTTAGGAGGTGCTGCATTTGTGAATCAGCATGCGGCCTTCAGTGATTTCCATGTTACCGGTGGCAACCCCAGCGGGAATGCGTCGTTTACCAATCCCGACTTTATTAACAGGCGATTTGTGTGGGTGGGGAACCGGGAATACCAGGGATAAAGAATACGTGATAAGACGCAGCTGCAGAGGGTTTGGCAGGATCGTGCGGAGAAATCTTTAAAAATAATCCAAAAAAATTTGGTCAGTTTATAACAACCCTATATCTTTGCACTCCGTTTCGAACAAAATATCCAACAGTTCGAAAAACGTTCAGGAAAATGTGGAAAACTTAAAAACATAAAGTATTGACAATATGGATTTTAATAATACCTTTGCAACCCTTTTAAGAAATTAGAAGGAATGTTCAAGAAAAAGCGAAGAGTAAAAAAAATCCAAAAAAATATTTGGAAGTTAAGATAACAAAACATTACCTTTGCAGCCCTTTAAAAATTAAGGGAATTAAAAAACAAGCTACGTAAGCAATTATTTAGCTAAAGATCTTTGAAGAATTGAAATAGCGGAAACCTGTTAATGTTCTTAACAGTTTTAAAATTTAAATCGAGGAGCACAAGACAAACAAATTTAATTTACTACGAAGAGTTTGATCCTGGCTCAGGATGAACGCTAGCGGCGGGCCTAATACATGCAAGTCGAACGGGATTCGAGGTAGCAATATCTTGATGAGAGTGGCGACCGGGTGCGTAACACGTATGCAACCTACCTTATACTGGGGTATAGCCTCTCGAAAGAGAGATTAATCCCCCATAACAATGCGTCCCGGCATCGGGATGCATTTAAAGCTCCGGCGGTATTTGATGGGCATGCGTCCTATTAGCTAGTTGGTGAGGTAACGGCTCACCAAGGCTACGATAGGTAGGGGGTCTGAGAGGATGATCCCCCACACTGGTACTGAAACACGGACCAGACTCCTACGGGAGGCAGCAGTAGGGAATATTGGTCAATGGACGAAAGTCTGAACCAGCCACGCCGCGTGAAGGATGAAGGTCCAATGGATTGTAAACTTCTTTTGTTAGGGAAAAAACCCTCGTACGTGTACGAGGCTGATTGTACCTAGAGAATAAGGATCGGCTAACTCCGTGCCAGCAGCCGCGGTAATACGGAGGATCCAAGCGTTGTCCGGATTTATTGGGTTTAAAGGGTGCGTAGGCGGATTATTAAGTCAGTGGTGAAAGCCGGCAGCTCAACTGTCGAACTGCCATTGAAACTGATAGTCTAGAATGTAGTAGAGGTAGGCGGAATGTATCATGTAGCGGTGAAATGCTTAGATATGATACAGAACACCGATTGCGAAAGCAGCTTACTATGCTATTATTGACGCTGAGGCACGAAAGCGTGGGGATCAAACAGGATTAGATACCCTGGTAGTCCACGCTGTAAACGTTGAATACTCGATGTTGGCGATATACAGTCAGCGTCCAAGAGAAATCGTTAAGTATTCCACCTGGGGAGTACGCTCGCAAGAGTGAAACTCAAAGGAATTGACGGGGGCCCGCACAAGTAGAGGAGCATGTGGTTTAATTCGATGATACGCGAGTAACCTTACCTGGTCTTGAATGTGAGTGACCGGTACAGAACTGTACTCTCTCGCAAGAGCACAAAACAAGGTGCTGCATGGCTGTCGTCAGCTCGTGCCGTGAGGTGTTGGGTTAAGTCCCGCAACGAGCGCAACCCCTATCTTTAGTTGCCAACAGGTTATGCTGGGGACTCTAGAGAGACTGCCTACGCAAGTAGTGAGGAAGGTGGGGATGACGTCAAGTCATCATGGCCCTTACGACCAGGGCTACACACGTGCTACAATGGCCGCTACAATGTGCAGCAACATGGTGACATGAAGCTAATCACAAAAAAGCGGTCTCAGTTCAGATTGGAGTCTGCAACTCGACTCCATGAAGCTGGATTTACTAGTAATCGAAGATCAGCAATGCTTCGGTGAATACGTTCCCGGGCCTTGTACACACCGCCCGTCAAGCCATGGAAGAGGGGAGTACCTAAAGTCGATAACCGTAAGGAGTCGCCTAGGGTAATACTCTTGACTGGGGCTAAGTCGTAACAAGGTAACCGTACCGGAAGGTGTGGTTGGACTATCTCCTTTCTGGAGTTCCTTGATTTAATCTCCGCTATTTCAATAATTCTTCAAAATTGTTCAAAAAAGAAAAATGACTTTTTAACGAACCAACTTCCTTATCGATTCATGTTGGTGTTGGCAATTGTACCATACCATCTTGAGCCACCCGGTATTATAAGAAACTATAGTCTCGTAGCTCAGTTGGTTAGAGCGCTACACTGATAATGTAGAGGTCCGCAGTTCAAATCTGCGCGGGACTACAACATTAAAACCAAATCGTTAAGGGGAATTAGCTCAGCTGGCTAGAGCACCTGCCTTGCACGCAGGGGGTCAACGGTTCGAATCCGTTATTCTCCACCAGAAATTCAGGAAACTGAATATTGTTCTGACAAACCAGGAAACATAGCTCAATGGAAGAGCAGTCCTTCCCGCAACGGAAGGAAAGACCAGCGGTTCAAATCCGTTATTCTCCGCACAGGGAGGGATCCTCTGATCTTCAGATCAGAAGCGTGAACTTCCAAACAGGAGCGTCAAGTGTTGATGTGAATCAATACCCAGCGTTCTGCACTCCATCGAAAGGTGGAAAAGATCTTTGACATTTTGAAAGACTTCATAAGTATCATAAATTAATTAAAGTTACTAAGAGTGTATGGTGGATGCCTTGGCTTTCAGAGGCGATGAAGGACGTGATTAGCTGCGATAAGCTATGGGGAGGTGCTAATAACTTTCGATCCATAGATTTCCGAATGGGGGAACCCAACAGTATATCTGTTACAATATGTGCCAACCTGTCGAACTGAAACATCTAAGTAGGCAGAGGAAAAGAAATCAATAGAGATTTCGCAAGTAGTGGCGAGCGAACGCGAAAGAGCCCAAACCAGTATTGTTAAGGCATTACTGGGGTTGTAGGACCACGACATGGCATTGCAAATGTAGAGTTGAACATCATTGGAAAATGAGACCACAGAGGGTGATAGTCCCGTAATCAAATACAAATGCAGCCTAGTGGTATCCTGAGTACCGCGAGACCGGAGAAATCTTGTGGGAAGCTGCCAGCACCATCTGGCAAGGCTAAATACTCCTGAAAGACCGATAGCGAACAAGTACCGTGAGGGAAAGGTGAAAAGCACTCCGAACAGGAGGGTGAAATAGTTCCTGAAACCATACACTTACAAGCGGTCGAAGACGATTTATTCGTTGACGGCGTGCCTTTTGCATAATGAGCCTACGAGTTACTTTTACTGGCAAGGTTAATCCGCTAAGCGGAGTAGCCGAAGCGAAAGCGAGTCTGAATAGGGCGCATAGTCAGTAGGAGTAGACGCGAAACTTTGTGATCTACCCTTGAGCAGGATGAAGGTGTGGTAACACACACTGGAGGTCCGAACTGGTGAGCGTTGAAAAGCTCTCGGATGACTTGAGGGTAGGGGTGAAAGGCTAATCAAACTGAGAGATAGCTCGTACTCCCCGAAATGTTTTTTGGAACAGCCTCGTGCGAATATATATAGAGGTAGAGCTACTAACTGGGCAAGGGGGCAGCGATGCCTACCGAACTCAAATAAACTCCGAATACTATATACTTATACACGGGAGTGAGGCCTCGGGTGCTAAGGTCCGAGGCCGAGAGGGAAAGAACCCAGATCATCTGCTAAGGTCCCCAAATTTATACTAAGTTGAACTAACGAGGTTCAATTGCATTGACAGCCAGGATGTTTGCTTGGAAGCAGCCATTCATTTAAAGAGTGCGTAACAGCTCACTGGTCGAGCGATAGAGCATGGATGATAAACGGGCATAAAGTATAATACCGAAGCAATGAATTCGTAGCAATACGAGTGGTAGGGGAGCATTCTAAGTGCGTTGAAGCATAAGTCGTAAGACGTGTTGGAGCGCTTAGAAAAGCCAATGTAGGCATAAGTAACGATAAAATAGGTGAAAAACCTATTCGCCGATAGTCTAAGGTTTTCTGATCTACGTTAATCGGATCAGAGTTAGTCAGGACCTAAGGATAAGCGATAAGGCGAAATCCGATGGACAGCTGGTTAATATTCCAGCACTTTATTTACTTCTAAGGAGCGACGCAGGAGTGAAAGTACCGCGATCTGACGGAATAGATCGTTAAAGCCCGTAGATATATTCTCTGTATGTAAATCAGCAGGGGATGTCGAAGGTGATAGTACCACAAGTCTTCGGATGAGTGGATAGTGTACCTAATCATACTGCCAAGAAAAACTTC
>JBGAVF010000081.1:0-10981 GCA_044228315.1 Bacteroidia bacterium
CAATTACCTGTACTATATAAAAAACGGCAAGAAGGAAACCGCCTGGCCCCTGGATACGATGACACAAAAAGATTCGCTCTTCCCCACACCAGTCGAGCGCATGCAGGTAGATTATTTCCCGGCTGCATATCACCTGGATGTTGACAACGACGGCAGAAGGGATATAATTCTGGCTCCCAACGACAACAGCGGGGCGAGTAAAAACACATCACAGATTTATTTTTATAAAAATACCGGTACCGATAAGAAACCGGTGTTCAAACTGATGATGAAAAATTTTCTGCAGGATGAAATGATCGACTGGGGCGGAAGTTGTCAGCCTGCCTTCGCCGACTTAGACGGAGACGGAGATGACGATCTGTTTATTGCATCTCCCGGGGAATTCACCGCTACACTCAACACAGCCGACCGCATCTTTTATTATAAGAATGTAAATACGAAGTTTAATCCCCGGTATGTGCTTGAAGATACCAACTGGCTGTCGTTATCGGCAAAAAAATATTCAGGTATGCGCATCACTTTCGGTGATGTGAACGGCGACACGAAAAAAGATCTGCTTATCGGAGAATCGAACGGGTTGCTGAAATACTATGTGAATACTACGGTTGGCAGTACCATTTCGTTTGCCGAGAATACCACCCAGCTGGCTTCATTCAACGACCGGAATTACTGCGCTCCGTACCTGGTTGATTTTGATAGAGACGGAAAACTTGATCTGTTCACAGGCAATTACGATGGCACCATACGCTATTATAGAAACACAGGAACACCCACCGCACCGCTGTTCACGTTGCAACGCGATTCGGTAGGTAAAATATGCACCCGTGAGTTATATGTGGACTGGGCTACGGGAGAACGCACCTTTTACGGGGAAGGTATGAGTGTACCGGTGGTAGCCGATTTAAATAACGATACACTTCTGGATTTGCTGGTGGGAGGGAAGTACGGTCTGTATCTGTATAAAAACTTTGCTGCTAAAATGGGGGATTCGCTTACGGCGGTTGATAAAGTAGTAAGTATGATCAAAGGAAAGCCGAACGTACTGCGCCCTACCGGTTACTATGCCGCCCCGGCCGTTGCGAATGTTGACAGCGATGCGTTTGCCGATATTATTATGGGCAACGGAGGAGGTGGCATAATGGTTTTCAACTCCGGAGAAAAAACCTCCGGAATCGTTTTCAGAAATACCGGTGTAACCAATGGGTCACCATACCTGTATCCAAACCCGGCCGGTGATATCATTTTTGTACGCGGATTGGAAACCGATGGCCTTCAGGTCAGGATCTGTGATATGGCGGGTAAAACCATTACCACACAAACCGGGATTGAAATTTCAGAAGGGATACATATCGCCGCTTTGAGCGACGGGTGTTATCTTATTGTGTTTGAATCATCAGACGGGAACCGGGTGGTTTCAAAATTCATGAAGCAGTCGAAATGATGAGCCCGGGGTATAAATAAAAAAGCTGCATGAATCACATGCAGCTTTTTTTTGTTGAGTTCGGGTAAGGATTACTCGGCGATCACTTCTACATTCACCTTAATGGAAATGGTTTTATGCAGATTGATGGTTGCCTGGTAAGATCCCAGTTCCTTAATATCCTGTTCGAATACGATACGACGACGGTCGATTTCTGCACCTTCTGCAGCCTTAATAGCCTGAGCCAGCTGAAGTGGTGTAATGGCACCGAAGATACGTCCGCTGGTACCGGCTTTGGTGGCAATGGTAAAGGATTTGCCATCGAGGCGGGTTGACAATTCAGCCGCATCTTTCAGGATACGGTCTTGTTTGAATTGGGCCTGCTTTACATTTTCAGCAAGCATTTTCAGGTTGCCGCTGGTGGCTACCGCAGCATATCCGCGCGGGATAAGGAAGTTATTGCCATAACCATTTTTTACGGTTACTACATCATCCTTATATCCAAGGTTTTTTACGTCTTGTTTTAAAATTACTTTCATGATTCTTAGATTTTAAAAATAAATAACTCCGGAAAAATTAATTGTCGCTTTTCATGTTATCGGCTACGAATGGAAGGATACCGATATGACGGGCACGCTTCACGGCCTGAGCCACCTTGCGCTGAAACTTCAGGGAAGTTCCGGTGATACGGCGGGGTAATAATTTACCCTGTTCGTTCAGGAATTTCTTTAAGAAGTTCGGGTCTTTATAATCGATATACTGAATGCCTGATCGTTTGAAACGGCAATATTTCTTTTTGCCGGCGTTAGCGTCCGTTTGTGCAAAAGGATAAATGGTATTGTTGTTGGTTGTTGCCATGTGAATCTGATGTTAATGGATGAATGGATTACGCTGTTGCTTTTTCGGATTTCTTTTGTTGTGACTTTAATTCTCCGTTTCTGCGGCGGGTGTTGTAAGCAATAGCATGCTTGTCGAGTGCAATGGTTAAAAAACGAAGCACTGATTCATCACGTTTCAACTGCAATTCAAATTTTGCAATCGATTCGGTAGGAGCTGTGTATTCTATAACGGTGTAATAGGCAGTTCCTTTGTTCTGCATCTGATACGCCATTTTAGTTAAGCCCCAGTTTTCCTGATGCACAATTTTGGCACCATTCTTTTCCAACAAACCGCGGTATTTCGCGATTGTGTCTTTTACCTGATCCTCCGTCATTACAGGTGTGAGTACTACGACGGTTTCATATTGATGTTCCATGATATATAAAAAAATATTTTTAGGGGTGCAAAAGTAGGCTTTTACTCTGAAAATACAAACCTTTTGAAGCCTTTTTCCCGTAAACATAAAAGCCCACTTAAATCCACCGATTCTGCATCTTTGCCAAACCGTTAACCTGCGTGCGAAAAAACACCGTATGAAACATATTCTCCTTCATGGTTTTTGTGAAGATGCCCGCATCTGGGACCCGCTGCTTCAGCATGTGAAGCAAGTTACTGATTATGTGGCGCTTGACCTTCCCGGATTCGGGATCCAACACGCAAACACCGGACCGGCCGAATCGTTAGAAACCATGGCGGCTTTTATAAGGGAGGAAATCCAGAAAATCACCGATGAACCGGTGATCATCACCGGTCATTCTCTCGGCGGGTATGTGGCCCTGGCATTTGCGGAAAACTATCCTGAAATGCTCGCCGGATTGGGCCTGTTCCACAGCACCGCCCTCCCCGATACAGAGGAGCGCAAAGAGGCCCGTGCCAAAACCATTGAATTTATTACAACGCATGGGGCGGAGGCATACCACCGGGTATTGTTCCCGTCCCTGTTCCGTTCCGGTGCTCCACAGGCCGAAATAGCTGCTGTGCTTGCAATGGCAGCCACGGCAAAGACTCCGGGTATGATTGCGGCCCTGAAGGCCATGCGTTCCCGTCCCGATCGCACCGGCGTGCTCGGCCACCTGAACCGGCCGGTATTGATCGCAGCAGGCCGTTTCGATACGCTTATACCGGTGCAATCCCTTATGGAACAGGCGTCAGCAGGAAATCTGGTGCAAATTGAAATACTTGAACATAGTGCTCATATGGGTTTGCTGGAAGAAAAAGAAAAAGCAGCTCTTATCCTGGACAACTTCACCAAACTCTGCTTCCACATGCTGCCCAAATAGAAGCTGGTGCGACGAAGCTTCAGGTACCTAACATCTTCGGCATAAATAAAATAAACCGTGGCGTTTATTTTCGACCACCTCGGATAAGATACCGAATAAAAATATCCGGAGGTATCGCGGTCTCTTTCTACTTCCGGCATCAGGTAACGGTTGTTGTTATCCTGTATGAAGATGCGGGCCGAATCGCCGGGAATGGCTCTGAACGCTTGTGAAACGAGGGTGGATGCAGCAAAAACCGGATAAAGCTCATTTGAATGAACAGGGGTCCAGCGTCCGTAAAGTTTCTCGAATGAACGGATGAACTCTCTTTTCCAGAACCATTCGGAGTGCTCCCCGTCATAAATGAGGGTATCGAATACACTGTTTTGCGGATGCGTTCTCAACAGGTTGGCCACAGCCTGCATATCCTGCCCGAAGCGTTCTTTTCCACCTTCCCGTTTGCCACACATCATCACAAACCGAACCGGGAAGGCCGGTATATTCTTTTTGGCCAGAATCCGCAGGCTGTCGTTGAACCAGATGGCAGGGGAGAAGATGAGGGCTTTACTGTAAATGCCCGGATAGGTTAATACAGAGAACAGGGCCATATTTGCGCCCAGACTGCTTCCGCCGACACCGGTAAATTCCCGGGTTTTGAGTGTGCGGAACAGGGAGTCGATGGCGGGTTTCAGTTCAAGTGCCAGAAAAGCGGCAAACCGTTTCCCGTCGGTTCCGTTGCTTGCGTTGTTGGGGAATGCACTGTATTCTTTCACCCGGTTAACCCCGGCATGATCCACAGCCACAACAATACATCCGTACCCACCGGCCTGTTGCAGGTGGCTCATCGACCGATCTACTTCCCATGACCCGGCCCCTGTGGCATTGCTTCCTGAAAAAATATTCTGCCCGTCAAGTAAATACAAAACCGGATATGACTTGCGTGAACGTGAGTAGTCGGAAGGCAGGTAAATGCGCACCTTTTTTTGGGTGTTAAGGATTCGGGAAGTAAAGGCACGAATCTGTAACCCTTTGGATAACGTGATTTCTGGTTTAGCCTGCGGTTTAACCGGTTTCCAGTTCATTATGGAGATCCATAGTGTGTCGTGTGATTTTTCGGGTTCAAAAACGCGGTTTTGAATATCCCTGTTCCGGATGTCAACTTCCACACTCTCCCAGCTTCCCCGGGTACATTTGAATGCAAAGCGGTCGATCCCGGGTATTTTCACCTGGTAATGTCCGTTGACCAGCTGAAAACGATATGAGAGATCATGGGGATCCCATTCATTGAAAGTTCCGGCAGCATACAGGGTATCGGTAGTCCGGGTATTTGAAGGCAATTTCTCAATAATGATGAGGGTTTGACTACTTACCGGGATGCTGATCAGGAACTGGAGTATCCAGATCAGGGTTTTATTTTTCATGCTTTCGGGCAATCATGCCTTTGTTATAGCAACTGCGGCAACGGGGTTCATAGCTTTCTTTTTCTCCCAGCAGGAAGGTACTGTCGCTGCCCACGGTTCGGAAGGAATGGGTGGCAAAGTCGCCGCACTGCATGCATATGGCATGCACCTTCGTTACAAACTCAGCCTTGGAGAGCAGAGCCGGAACCGGACCGAACGGGTTTCCCATAAAATCCATGTCGAGACCGGCCACGATCACCCGAATGCCTCGTCCGGCCAAAGTTTCGCATACTTCCGGCAACCCTTCGTCAAAAAACTGGGCCTCATCAATGCCAACTACATCCACATTGGCTGAAATCAACATCAGATTGGACGAGGAGTGCACCGGGGTGGATTTAATACTGTTCTCATCGTGCGATACAATGCGTTCCTCATCGTATCGCACGTCCACCGCCGGTTTGAAGATCTCAACTTTCAGGTTGGCATACTGGGCTCTGCGTAAACGACGGATCAGCTCTTCCGTTTTACCGGAAAACATGGAACCGCAGATTACTTCAATCCATCCTTTGGGCCCTGATTTCTGAGGTTCTAGAAACATTTTTTCAGTTTTTCGCGGTCAAAATTATCAATTTCTGTCAGGTTTCTTCAAGTTTCTCGCAGTTTTACCAATAAAAATACTACCGGAATTTCCGGAATAAAACGCATCGGGTATTCTGTTATCTTTGTACTGTGTTTCTGGAACTGAACGAATCGAACCCGAATCCGCAATATATAGCACAGGCGGTGAAGGTATTGCGGGAAGGGGGCATCATCATCTTTCCTACCGATACCATTTATGCCATCGGGTGCGACGTAATGAACTATAGAGCCATTGAAAGGCTGTGCAGGATATTTGGCACAAAACCGGAAAACACCCATTTGTCACTTATCTGCACCGATTTGCGCAACATATCCGATTATACCATGCCCTTCGATACCCCGGTGTTTAAGCTGTTAAAGCAATGCCTTCCCGGTCCGTATACCTTTATTCTGAAATCGAACAACCAGATCAGTAAAATACTTCATAACAAGAAGAAGACCGTCGGGATACGGGTTCCGGATAATAACGTGGCCCGGATGCTGGCCCGTGAACTGGGCAATCCATTAGTGTCGAAATCGATACACAGTGACGACGGGGTAACTGAATACTATACCGACCCCTACGAGATCTATGGCAAATACGAGAAAACAGTGGATATCATGCTCAGCGACGGATACGGCAGCAATATCCACTCTACCATGATCGATTGCTCGGAAGAGGAACCCTTTCTTGTTCGGATGGGAAAAGGTGAAATTGCAGGGTTATAACCCCCCATTCCCCGGGTTTCGGGTAGCCATTTATTACACAAAAAATGCGATAAAATAAAATTTTTATTTTGGCCCAATCCGGCGCAAAGTGTATATTTTAGTGTTATTATGCGTAAATTTGCATATTGTATTTATAACAATAAAACCAAAGTACTATGCAGAAGAAGAGAATTATGTTCGTTTCGTCAGAAATGAGCCCGTTCTTAGAGACTTCCGGAATTGCAGACCTAGCCCTTCGCCTTCCCAAACACATTCAGGAGAGAAATACCGAGATTCGGGTGTTTATCCCCCGATTTGGTGTTATTAATGAGCGCCGCAACAAACTCCACGAAGTCGTACGACTTTCCGGTATTAACATCAACATCGATGATACCGATTATCCGCTGACTATTAAGGTGGCATCCCTGCCTCAGGCAAAGTTGCAGGTGTATTTCCTCGATAATGAGGATTATTTCCACCGGAAATTCATTTTTAGCGACGAAAACAACAAGTTCTTCAAGGATAATGACGAAAGAACCATCTTTTTTTGCAAAGGGGTTCTGGAAACCTGCAAGAAACTGGGCTGGCCCCCGGATCTGATCCATTGCCAGGGCTGGATGACCAGTTTAATTCCGATGTATCTGAAAACCACCTATAAGGATGACCCTATTTTCCGTCGTTCCAAAGTGGTGTATTCGGTTTTCGAAAATCAGTACAGCAGTTCACTCGGTAAAGATTTTGTACGTAAAGCATCCCTTCAGCATGTAAAGCAGGAACATACGGCACCGTATGAGAACGGAGAATGTGCCAGTATGTATATCGGTGGCATGTCGCATGCCGATGGCATCATTAAGGCATCGGAAAATATTCATCCGAAAGTGGAAAAGTATCTGGATACTCAGAAGAAAAAGCTTATTCTTGAATCCCCTCAGGGTGAAGCCACGGATCTTATTGATATTTATGAACAGTTTTACATTAAAGTGCTGGATGGGAAATAAGGTACCTGTATATCTTCTTGTTTTTTTTGTTGTAGTCACTGTTTTCTCATGCAAACGTGCGGATAATGTGGGTAACGGACTGCTTCCGGATGCCAACAATTCCAGTGTGTTCTATACAGATACGCTTACACTGCTTACGCGTACCATCAGGGAAGATTCACTGGTTACCTCTGAACTTACTTCAAATATTCTGGGTACTTGCAATGATCCGGTTTTCGGCATTACCCGCAGCAATGTATTTGCGCAGTACCATCTGCCCAAGGTCAATTTCTCGTTCCCAACTCCGTTTAAGTTCGATTCTGCGGTTCTCTATATTGGGTTTCTGGCAAAGGATAAAACGGAAGGACTCAGAAGCTATGGCGATATAACAGCTCCCCAGCGGTTCACCATTCATGAGGTTACCGATGATATTGACCCTGCCCGTTACTATTACAGTTACAGCAATATTGGTTATGATGCGAAATCCATTGGTTCCTTTAACGGGGTGATGAATATGGACGACAGCATCTCACTTACACTGGGCAGCACTTCCGGTAAGGTGGTTCCGTCGCTCCGCTTCAAACTCGATAAAGACTGGGTCACCAGCAAAATTATAAATGCCCCCTCATCGGCGATGGTTACCAATGCTGATTTTGTAAAATACCTGAAAGGCCTCGCTATTATAAGTGAAGGAGCCTTATCATCCGGACAAGGCGGCTTTGCCTATGTGAACCTCACCAACCTCAACAACTTCAATGTTGAAACCGGTGCAGGACTTGTGATCTATTACAACGATTCCCTGGCGGTTAAGTTCAATTGTGATAAGATTTCCGGCGCGTCACGGCGGGTGAATACCTACTTCCATGATACCGTGCAGGCTTCGGTACCACGTACTTACATGGCCTATTATGCCAACCCCGATACTTGTTTCATCCAATCAATGGGTATGTACAAATTGTATATTCAGGTGCCGCATATGTTCGATCTGGCCCGGAAAGGCCGGGTTGCCATTCACAATGCCGAACTTATTCTGACGCCATATCCAAACGGGGTTACCCCGGCCTTTTATGCGCCGTTGAACCTTCGTTTGCTACAGCCTAACAGTGTGAGCTATAAGAATGACTTCATCAAGGATATCTATTATTCAGGAAATACTCCGTTGAATCCGTTTTACGGAGGTTCATATAACAGTACTACCAATACCTATCATTTTAATTGTACCCGCTACCTGCAGGATCTTTTCAATCAATATGCGGCCGGTGGCAAACCCGATATCAACCGCGGCCTGTTCGTGATCATTCCTACTGATAATCCGGTATCGGCCGGCCGTCTTATACTCGATACCCGGAAACAAAACGGCATTCAATTCAAAGTTCATTATACCATTCAAAACTAATCGTTCGTGATCGTTGTATTAAAAGAAAATCTGACCAAAAAGGAAGTAGGAGAATTACTTCGCAGGTTGAGTGATTTAAACCTGGAGCCGGATTAAGCTGATTGATGGGGTTCAGGAAGTTTTTGAAATTAATGAACCGTACAAGCTGGCCAGTAAATTCTGGAAAGAAGAGCCAACCTCATTTGATGTGAATGGTATTACCATTGGAGGCAATGCCATAAATATTGTAGCCGGCCCTTGTGCCGTGGAAAGTGAAGAGCAGATATTTTCAATAGCTGCCATGCTGAAGAAAAACGGAGTGAAGTTTATCCGTGGAGGCGCTTATAAACCCCGCACCTCACCCTATGCTTTTCAGGGTATGGGTGTGGAAGGACTTCAGTTGCTGCGCAAAGCGGCCGATACCTATAACCTTCGGGTGGTGACGGAGATCATTGACCTCAGTGTGCTGGATGAGGTGTATGAATATGCCGATATTTTGCAGGTAGGAACCCGGAATATGATGAATTTTTTTCTGCTTACCGAGCTGGGAAAAATTGACAAGCCGGTGATGCTGAAACGCGGCATGAGCAGTAAAATTCCGGAATGGCTGATGAGTGCCGAATACATTCTGAGTGGTGGTAACGAAAAAGTAATTCTTTGTGAACGTGGCATCCGTACCTTCGATCATACGGTGCGCAATACCCTCGATGTAGCGGCTTTCCCTATTATAAAAGAATTAAGTCATTTGCCGGTTTTCTCGGATCCAAGCCATGGTACCGGTTTGCGCCACCGCGTAACACCGCTGGCTCTTGCTTCCATTGCAGCCGGCGCCGATGGATTGATGGTGGAAGTGCATCACAATCCGGAAGAAGCCCTGAGTGATGGGCCTCAATCGCTGTTTCCTGATCAGTTCGAGATGATGCTCGATAAGCTGAAACCCATTGCACATGTGATCGGTCGTAAGCTGGATTGCGAATAAATAATTACTTCACAGCCCCAAAGCGCTGCAGCTGCTCTTCTACAGCCTTCAGTCCTTCTTCAAATGTTACCGGTTCATATCCCAGAATTTTTCTTGCTTTTTCAATACGCAACCCCGTTACAGGCGGTCGTTTGGCCGGTTGTTGCAACGTGTCGCTCGTTGAGGGAGATATCAGCGATGCATCGAGTTTCCAGAACCCGGCCACACGCTGTGCCAGTTCATAAATACTCATCTGATCTTTTCCTGCAATATTGAATATTCCCCACGCATTCTTCTCGGCGATCGCAATGCACCCGCGGGCCAGATCATCGGCCAGTGTGGGGGTGCGGAACTGATCGTTCACCACACGAATGGGTTTCCCTTCTTCCAGATTCTTTTTCACCCACAGAATTACATTGCTGCGGCTCATATCGGCCACTACCCCGTATACAATAATGGTGCGAACGATCGACCAGGTGCGGGCAAAGGTCTGCACCACCTGTTCCCCCATTAATTTGCTGTCGGCATAAAAGCTGAGCGGGTGGGCCGTGGCCTCTTCATCGTACGGGCCGGAGGTGCCATCAAATATAAAATCGGTGCTGAGATGTATGATATGCCCGTTCACCCGGTTCATGGCATCGGTAAGGAATTTTACGGCATTCACATTCAGTGTCAGGCAGAGTTCCTTTTCGGTCTCACAGGCATCCACATTCGTCATGGCCGCAGTATTGATCAGGAAATCGGGGTGATGCTTTTGAATGAGTGCATCTACTTCGCGGGCATTGCTTATATCAAGCGATTCGTAAACATATCCTTCCCGGAAAGGATTCCTGTTTTCGCCTTTTGCCGTAGCGATGAGGCTGAATTCCGGGTGGTTGGCCAGTTGTTCTGTCAGTTTCTGACCCAAAAGCCCGTTACTTCCTGTGACTAAAATTTTACGTTTCATACTACGATTCAAAAATAAACGTTTATAAATGGTTTAAGGTTTCTACCATGCTTTTTTATATTTTTACATCATTAAATTTTTTGTTATGGAATTGAAAGACATAGTGCATGTTTCCGGTAAACCCGGTTTGTTTAAAATTATCGCTCAGGGCAAAACCAACCTGATAGTGGAAAGTCTGGATGCGGCAAAAACCCGCACTTCCGTTTCGGTAACCCAGCGTTTTTCGGTACTTGAAGATATTGCCATGTTCACTACCGGTGAAGACATTAAACTTCGTGAAGTACTGGTGAAGTTGCATGATACCGCTTCGGCAGGTACCGCTGTTCCGGCAGTAAAAAGCAGTGAAGATGAGATGAAGGCATTTTTCGAGAAAGTACTTCCCGAATACGACAAGGAACGCGTTCATATCTCCGATATCAAACGGCTCATTCAATGGTATGG
>JBGAVF010000082.1:0-10806 GCA_044228315.1 Bacteroidia bacterium
CCCATTTTTAGGAAGATCTTTCAGCCGGCTGAAAACGAGCTGAATATCTTCATCGTGATTATCTGCTTTTACAATGCTTTCACTCATGTTTAAAGTTGTTTGGGTTTAACATTGTTTTCATGGGGGTAATCGGAATACAGAAACAGGGGCAGAATGATCCAGCGGCCGTCGTTGGTGTCGGGTGAATAGGGTTCGTACTCATCAATCGGTTCAACACCGTGCGGAATAGCCGGCGAAATCACGATCATATCGCCGGGTTCTGTGTAGGCATCCAGATAGAATTTTTCTCCGCCTTCCGTTTCACGGGCATAAACCCCACCGGTTTTAAAATCGGTGCCGTAGGCAGACGCCACAATGAGCGTTTGTATCTGGGCAAAGGGTCCTGCCGGATCTATGTGTTCAGCCTGGTAGCCTCCCCCTTTCGGATAATGATGCACATTGATTCGTGGCAAAATACCATCGGATGGTTTGTTGTGAAGAAACGACTCCGGTTCAAACCCGGCCAGTTTGTTTTTGAGAATGAAAATATCTTTCATTTGCTCGAAAATGGCGGTATTGTTCTGTGTATAGCTATGATGATAGAACCCGTGAAATTTTTGCTTTACATAGGCCTTTGGGTAATTATCATGAAGCCGGTGGTAATCCGGGCAGTCATCCAGAAAAGGATGCCAGGACGCCGGTTCACGCTGTCCCCAGGCAAAAGCCTTGTTGCGCAGTTCCAGAACAAATTCAGGGCTGTAAAAGTGCTTTACTATAATTGCTTCCGGCTGTTTTATCATACGGAAGAAGGTTTCGGTTTCATGCAGGGCCAGTTCCAGAAAACCGGCTTTGGTTAAGGTATGTACGTTCATTCGTTCAGATTTAATTTTTGATCTACAATGAAGAGCGGTCGTTCTTTGGTTTGTTCGAAGATCTTACCCACGTATAATCCTACCACCCCCAGTCCCATGAGTATTAATCCGGTTGAGAAAAGAATGGTGACTATGATGCTGGGCCATCCGAGGGCAAAGCCATTGATGAATTTTAAAACAATGATGATGATGCCGGCAAGAAATGAAAGTGTGGATATGCTGATGCCGAAATACATCACGATGCGTAACAGACGGTCGGAATTCGAAATCCAGCCATCCCATACCAGGGCGAGAAGTTTAGAAACAGAATAGGAGGAGCGCCCCTGAAACCGCTCGTGATGGGGTACATCCACAAATCCGATCTGAAAGCCAACCCAGCGTATAACCTGACCGAGCAAGCGGGGTTTCTCTTTCAGGTGTATGATGGCGTTCACCACTTTCCGGTTGATGAGAAACAAGGAGCCGTTGTCGAGTGAGTATTCTTTTTTTGAGATGAAATAAAACAGCTTTTTGTAAAGCCATGAAAGCAGCATTTTACCCATGGAATGTTTGCGCCCGACCCTGCGTGTGAACACCGTGTCACAACCTGCTTCTGCTTTTTCCAGTAATCGTTTGATATCGGCCGGGTCATCCTGCAGGTCACAATCCATGATCACCACATAATCGCCTTTGCTGGCTTCCAGTCCGGCACTGATGGCATAATGCTGACCGAAATTACGACTCAGCTTGATGCCCTTTACCCGTTTATCGCGGGTGCAATTTTCCTTTATTTTTTCCCAGCAATGATCCGGACTTCCGTCTTCGATCAGGATAATCTCAAAGTTATTAGTAAGCTCTTCCGCCTCTGCAGTAATGCGTTTTACAAGTTCATCTACAATATTCTCCGCTTTGTATACCGGGCTGATGATGCTTAAGAATGGGTTATTCATGCGGTATTACAGATTTATTTCACTGCTTTTCTTATCGAGCAATATGGATTTCTGGGGCACATACACCCCATCTTTTACGGTGTCTTTGGTGGTGATGGTTCCGGCTCCCAGCAGGGTGCCTTCCTCAATGGTAACCTTATGACCGATGGTGGCATTCACACCTAAAAAGGTATAGGATTTGATATGGCAATGACCTGAAATGACCACATGTGAACTAATAAAGTTATGGCTTTCAATAATGGAATGGTGGCCGATATGATTACCGCTCCAGATGGTCACATTGTTCCCGATCTTTACAAAGGGTTGAATGGTGTTGTCTTCAAATATGAAACAATTGTCACCCGGAGTAAACTGCGACAGGTTGGTGCAGTGCGTGCTGATATAGGAAACCAGTTCATACCCTTTTGCCTTTGCCTCATGATACTTTTGTTCCCTCAGGCGGTTCATACGGGCATAGCTAAGGGCAATAAACATTTTATACTCTGAGGCCGGATAGTGTTCGGTAATGTTTTCAAATGCCACCAAAGGCTTTCCTTCATAAGAATCGGAGGTAGCGTAGGCTTTGTCAACCGTAAAGGCCACTATCTCATGTTCCGTATCGGTTTCGAAATAATAATTCGCGATTTGGGCAATATCACCGGTGCCGAATAGTATAATTTTAGCCATATTATTTTCTTACAATGATGGAGAATTCGTAAAGCGGATAATCGTGTTTCAGGGCCACATATTTCGAAAAATGTGTTTTACAATAATCGAAAAAGAACAGCGGATCTGCATAATACAGGTAGTCTTTCATAAATTCCTTATCGGAATAGCTGGTGAGTATGTTAAACGAAAAACCTTTTTTGGCATGCCGGTTCATCGTATGCAGGGTTTCGATGATGTATTTTAACCAGTCTTCGCCTGCGTTTTTCAATCGAACATTGAAGATGCCGCTGGCGATCACATAATCACTCTGATGACCGGCCGGAAGTTGTGTAAACCAGTCCGCACCCGAATCACTGGTATTTTGCTTCCTTGCTTCAGCGATCATTTCTTCCGATATGTCGAACCCTGTATAATGAAAAGGGCCGTTGTATTTCTTCTTCAGATACGAATACATGGAGCCAAATCCGCTTCCATAATCAAGAATACTGAATCCTTCATTTTCAACAATGACATCACATAATTGCTCAAATCGCAGTTCCTGGGATTCAGCGGAGTTCCAGTCAACACCCTGGGGTGTAGCTCCGTTTTTCAGAATTTTTTCTGAATAGTAGGCGTTTACTTCCTCAAGAATTTTTGTGTTCATGCGCCAAACGATTTCATGTATTTTATTGCCTCAGGGCCGGTGTTAAAGAGCAGGTCGAGGACGGATACATTGTGTGTAAAGTCGCCGTAAAGTTGCGGGTATTCAGGGTAACCACTATAGTCAAAATAATGAACCCGGATGTTTTCATTTTTAAATGCGGATTCATCCATGTAATTCTGTGCTGCCGGCCCGGAATAATAATCGGTGGCATTTAGTTTTTTACAAATATCGACCAGTCGTTGTGTTTTGTCTTCCGCCAGTTCAAAGTCACGCGAATCCAGCATCTCAACAGTTATCCCGAGAATTGTGTTAATGGAATTGATAAATGCAATGTTAATGCTGGTAAGATGGGAAAATGAAGCGTTAAGATAAAGCGGCTCGAAGTACTCCTTATAGGTTTTAAAATAGGGGGCTTTTGCGTAGTTGGCCTGAATGGTTTTCCAGTGTTTGATACCCCATTCTTTATCAGAGACCACAGTTTCATTGATCTTCTGGAAGTACTTGCCTTTTACTTCTACGGGAATAGAGAGCCACAGGGGCCCTTGCGGTGTTTTGATCTGATTGCGGTTTCGCCAGTCGCGTTTCGTGTATTGCATATCGTCATACACCACAAACGTATCCACGGTGTTCAGCCCGTCAAAATAACCTTTCCATGGAATATAGTTTGACTGTGTAATGATTACCTTCTTCATTTTCTCCGGCGCAAATAATGGCGGTGCAACCTGTTTCTTCACGGAAACACAGAAACCCTGCTATAAAGCGCAATTTTAGCGAAAAAAACGTAGAAATCAGAGGTGATTCACTACAAAAACCTTCTTTGTAACGGTTCCTGAGGAAGTGTTCACCGCTACATAATACATGCCGGGTAATGGCAAGTCGGTTTGGAAAGACATATCATCAGGATCTGCCTGCAGAATAATGCGTCCGGTGATATCGGAAATGGTAATGCTTTGCATCTTCTGCTCACTAATCAGGGAAATAAAACCATGGCTTGGGTTGGGTTCAATACGGATGCTGTTATGTGAAGAAGTAGCAGGAATGATGCCGGAGGTTGAGGTGCCGCCTCTCACACAAAGTACGTTTTGGCGGCTCGTTTTTAGGGCATATGTGGTAATGCCGAATTGTGTATTCAGGTACCATGCCTGTGCTGTCTGATTGGGAAGTGTGGTGGAAGCCCAGTAATTTTTATTGGCTTTGACCCCGCTGAAATATGTGGAATTGACCGACGGATTGATCAGTGATTCATCATTAATGGACTGTATCTCTTTCACATCGGGCAGGCGCCAGTCGGTAAACCCGGCAAATGAGAGGCTTTCCGAAGCTATTAAAGCATTTTCCCATGTTAGTGTATCAGTCAAAGGTACCTGCAGCCAGGTCAAGCCGGTAAGCAGATCTGTAGTGGTTCCATTGCCATTGTTCTGGAAATGATTGGGAAGAACCGTTGGCTGCAACACATCGCGCACCGCACGCACATGAAAGTTTTTGGTTCCCCCGGCACTTTTGGTTTCTGATTTGGGATGGTTCCCAACGCCTCCGCCCGCATTGGCGGCCCATATTTTCGAAGCATCGTTCATCTGTTTTTGACTGCTCCACCAGTATTCGGCGGCAGTCTTTGTAAAATACATCGTATCGGTAGCCGGATTGGTGCGGTCGTGATTCAGAATGCTGTATAGTTCATGACAGGTCGGCATGCGCCAGTCGGTATAACCTGCAAGGGTGAGTGAATCGCAATAAATCTGTGCATTTTCAACCGTCATTTCACCGCCATCGGTTTTCTGCCACATCAAACCTGTTACGGTATCGGTTATGGTACCATTCCCATTCAGGATATAAAATGGTGGATTGATCGTATAGTCGGCATCTTCTCCGAATGTATTGGTATAGCTTTTGGTTTGACCGGTACCGGGCAGTCGTTTCATGGTTTTCAATACGGATTGTGCCTGTAGTGCAGACGTAACTATACCGCTAAAAAAAACACAGCAAATTAAAAGTTTATTCATTCGGATAGTATTGAGGGGAAGCTAGGGCTATTTAATAATGAACGGAGAAGATACACAGAAGGCAGTGTTTTTAATGGAAATAAAATAGTTCCCTGAAGAAATACCGGAAAGGTTGACCATCCATTCTTTTTCATTCTGAGATATGATACCCGATTTCAGTATTCTTCCCAGCATATCGGATATGGTGAACTGAGAACCTTCCAGGGATTGTCCGGAATGAAGCATCAGGAAGTCTGAGGCAGGATTGGGATAAACTAAAACTGCATCAGAGGCTCCGGTTCTTACCTGGAGCATGGATTTATATTTTTCAATATAATCTCCCGGCACGAGGGTTTTTCCTGAAAAGGCCGCATACGAGAGCGGGTATTTATAGATACGAAAAACCGAATTCATGGTTTCTTCAGGACGTATCGGATTATGGGGGATGGTATCTCCCTGCGTTAAAGGGCCGGTGTTGTCGACCGGGTTAATGTATTTCCATACAACATTCCCCGCCGGGGTCACTTCGTAAAAAGTACCTGAAGGGCCTGTGCAAATGATGGTGTTTCCGTTTGGCAATCGTTGTGCCCCTGAAATATCATGTGCATACATGGATGTGGGCGGAGTAGCTTTGTAGCTCCAGGTTAATGATGTGGGGCCGAAAGCAGAACCGGGTGTGATCGGATAGTTCCCGTTTACGTCTACCGGTGGTGTTATTTCATCCACACTGGAATAGTTCCGGTTTACTCCGTTATTGAATACCATTATGTGTCCGGCTCCCGGACAATCTGATTTTATCCATTCTGCGTCGTGTTGCTCATAGAATTGCTGGTTGCTTACCGTCCCGGCTCCATAGGTTAGCGGGTTGCCCCAACGGTAAAGCAGGTCACCCCCTTTGCCCCGGTTACCTCCGGCATGCGAAGCTGACTGGGCCGTGGTGGTACTGTGGTCAATGACCCATAACTCGCTGTTGCCTCGCACGCTCATTAGGATCTGATCAAAGGTGGGATTATAATCAATGGAATTCATATGATTCCAGAACAAAGGAAGCACCCGGTGGTCACCGGCCGCATCAATGAGTTCGGGATGCTGGGAAGGGGTTCCGTAATTTGATTTTGTTGCATCATGATTCTGAATCAGGTGGTCCCATACATGCCATTGCCATACCACCGTGCCTCCGGTTGGGTACGTGGGTTTGATCTCAATGATGCAATCAGGAAGCATAAAGCCGTTCTTTTTTACATCCGGCTGGAACATGCTGGTATCAAATCCGGCCGTCTGCATCTCTGCCAGGGTCTTTTTCTCAACTACGAGCATTATTATATTCCCGTTAGGAAGGCGTTTTATATCATGATGCTGCATGTAGGTTGAAGTAGAATAATCCATGGACCAGACCAGCGTATCGTTCCAGTTGTATTCTTCAATACGTCCGCCTTCCCCGCCTCCTGTACCCAGATTCCCCTGTGTCATACATGTACGCAGTAAATGCCCGTTCTCTTCCAGATATACGGATTGTCCGGGAGCATACTTACTTGCTTTCCAGGAGTGGATAATTCTTCCCTCGTTGTTGATGAGATACGTCATAGTATTTTGTTTCGGTGCAAATAAGGTGTATCCCTTAAATACATTAGCGGTATCGTTGATAAAAACACCCATGGTCCGTGTTTGTCCAAAGGAGAGGGTAACTGAAAGAAGCAGGAAGCTACATCCTGCGAGTACGGTTTTGGTTAAGGATGACATAGTGATACGGGGCCGCACGCCAATGTTAGGTTTATTTTATATAGATTATTTTCTTGGTCAGTAATAAAGAGTCGGCCTGAAGCAGATAGTAGTAATATCCTTCTGAAACCTTCGTTCCCTGTTCGTTTGAGCCGTCCCATATCAGTGAATATTTCACCGCACTCGCATTGCTGATTCATCAGGGAGCGAATCTCATTGCCCGAAAGGTCATAAATGGTGAGGGTAATATGTTTCACATTCTCCAGTTCGAACTCAATATTGATTTGCTCATTGAACGGGTTCGGGAAATTCCGGCTCATTAATTCAGCATCTGCCGGAATTTTGGTTTTAGGACTGACAAGGTTCAGGCTTGCCGGTGTATAATAATTCGGTGTGGCCCCGGTAATGGTATTGCCGGCTGTAAGATCATGACCTGCCAATGCAGGGTGATCCTTTGTATATCGATAGGATCTGAAAACCCCGTTAAATGTCGGGTAATTATCAACCTTTATCTTTTTAATACCCAGACGTGTTACCGGATTGATGTATTCCCATACAATCCCGGAATCGGAAGGTGCCACTTCAAAGAAATGACCGTCATTCATCGAGCATACCATTGTATTTCCGTTGGGCAGTCGTTGTGCACTCGAGCCAATGGTGCTGTAAAAAGACGTATTGTTTTTACTGGAATACATCCATACGATTTGTTTGGAGACGTTTTTCTTTTCCTTCATCAGGTTGGGGTCCGGAGAATTTTTTACGACATAGCCGGCAGTTGGAGGCGGAACAAAATTTCCCGTATTGGTGCCGGATGCATTAAGGTAAGGATTGATCTCCACAATGTATGATTGCGGGGTAAGTTCAAAGAGGTTTTCTGCATTGTTAAAAATGAGGATATTGCCTGCTCCGGGCAGGCCGGGACGGATCCATTGTACATTATGTGCACCGCCGAGTTGTTTGTGACCCGCGGTGGATTTGGTCCAGTTCGCGAGAATGGAAGGAGGGTCCCCCTGTCCGTAACGTGCCGGATCGCCAAAGCGGTACAGAAAATCGCCTTTGCTGCTGGCTGCGAGCTTTTTCGAGCTATCCGGATTATTGGCTATAAAGGTATTGCCATGGTCGATCACATAAAATTCCCCCTGAACGGAATTAATCACGATGAGATCCTGGGTCTGGTTATAATCCAGGGAGTTACAGTGGAGCCAGTCGCTCTTCACCGGGTTCCCCGGCATATTGATATTGATCTTTCCGGGTGTGTTTTTCACAACGCCGTAGTTTGGTTTCGCAGGGTACAGTTCCTGCACTATATGATCGAAGAATGACCATTCCCAGATGACATTTCCGAGACGGTCGACTTCAACAATGACATCCATCTGAGCTCCGGTGTAGTTGTTGGCCGGGTCACAACCGGCATCCAGACATTGCTGGCTTGTCAGGTCCTTATTGGCTATATAAATGAACGTGGAGTCGTTTCTTTTTTTATTGAATATTTTCTCAAAATCATGATGCGGCCAGTAACCGCTTCTTGCTTCCGTATACTGCCACACCACGTTTCCATTCCAGTCGAGTTCCTTCCAGGTGTTGGAATGACTCGGGTCGCCGCCAAGGGCATCGATAAGTGTTCCCGCTTCGGTGAAGCGTGGGTTTGTCCCAATGTTCCACGTATGGATCACATGGCCTTCCATGTCGATTAAATACGAAGTTCCCCGGGTGCCAAACAGGGTGTAGCCATTATAGGCACGGGCGGCATCCCAGTATCGGGTTTCAGTGGGAACCATAAAGCATTCCTGAGCATATAAAAATGAACTGATCAGGAACAGCGCAAAGAAAAATCCGGTTTTCATGGTTGAAATATTTAACGGGTCATGATAATTTTTTGAACAATCACCTGGTTTTGAAACAGCAAACAGGCGTACAGAATTTTCGGCTCTCCGGCTTCACCTTTGAAATCGATGCTGTGCCAGCCTTCTTTTTGAGAGGATTTGGAAAGTAGCAAGATATCACGGCCGAGAGCATCCGTAATTTTGAGGGTTACCTCTCCACTTTGCGGGATGAAAAACTGAAAGGTGGATCGTTCCGAGAATGGATTGGGAGATACCTTTAGCGCAATCGTTTGTGTTGGATCCCATGCGGAATTCATTCCCGTTCCGTTTGAATCGGCATTACGGGCAACCCGGAAACCAATATGATACCAGGGATGATTGGGATCCTGCGGTCCTCTGTAATACGAAGGGTTGCGATTTGAAACGCGTGAATGACCGTCATCCACCCCTGCGATGTTATCGCCATTATACCAATTGCCTCCGCGCATCCCGCGGTAAGCTTTGCCATCAGGCATGATAAAACCGCTTGCCGGTCCTTTGGGATTATTGGAAGGACTTACGCTGTAATAATTATTGGAATACCAGTCGTTAATGAACTCCCATACATTCCCTGCTATATCATACAATCCGTAGGCATTAGCCCCATCGGATGTCTGGTATGTAGAAGCAGCTCCCGGCCAGTTAAAGTCAGATTTCTTACGCAGGCTGCCATTATAGAAGCCCACCGGCGTGGTAAGAGGGTACCAGTTCGTATCTTTTGATTCATACGGATCGCCTGAATTGGGCCAGTTGGCTTTATTAGGATCCGGTGTATTTCCCCACGGATAGATATAGTATGGATTGAATTGCCCGCCCCTGCCGGCAAATTCCCACTCGGCTTCGGTTGGAAGGCGGTATCCTTTTTTTGTGAAATCGCAGGTTCCGGTTTTGAGGTCATAACAGGTATCTAGTCCATTTGTCTGGCTAAGCCAGTTACAATACGCAATGGTGCCATACCACATCACACCTACTACCGGATGGTTGCTCCGGAAATCAGACATGACGAAACTGCTGCCGTTATATCCGATGCTGTAATACGCTGCGTAACTGTGAAGATAGCAGTAGAGGTCTGTACCGCCTTTCACATACACCGAATTACTCCGCACTTCGATTCTGCCGGCCTGAAGAGCAGCATTCAGATAGTCCAGATATTGCTGGTTCGTAATTTCATAGATGCCCATCCGGAAGGGATTCACAAGCACTGTATGGATCGGTGTTTCATCGCTGGGATGGTTCGGATCCACAAAATTATAATGATCCCCCATCTCAAATGTGCCGCCCGGAATGGAGACTTCTGCCACACTGCCTGAAACTTTTTCAGGGGTTCTGTTTTGAGAGAAATTCCCTGAAGGAGTTTTACCTGTTTCCGATTGACAGAAGAGCAAACCCGGGATAAAAAGGAAGATAAAAGGAAGAATCTTCATGACACATACATTATATAGAAAGAAAACGTTCGATCGACCAGAACAGCGCAATACAGGAAATTAAAATCGACAACGAATACACAAAGTATGGCCGATACCATTGTTTTTCGCGGATCCATACGGCCACAACAAAATAGCAAAACAAAATGACGGTAATCTGAGCCACTTCAACCCCGCAGTTAAAACCGAGTAAGGCCGGCAATAACTCATTCTGTGGTAATCCGACTTCGTTCAGGGCACTTGCAAATCCCAGCCCATGCACCAAACCAAAAAGGAAAACAACGAATAACCTCTGTACCTTTAAGCCGGAATGAAATGTGTTTTCAAAGGCAATGAAAAAAATGGAAAATGCAATAATACTCTCGATGATCGTCGCTTTAAAATGCAGGTATCCAAGAGACACAAGCGCCAGTGTGATGGAATGGGCAATGGTAAACACACTGCATTGAATCATGGCTGTCTTTAATTTTGAATTCAAAAAAAACAGGGCCACAATAAACAGCAAATGGTCATATCCCAATGGGATCACATGTTCAAATCCTGTTTTTAAGTATTGAAAAAACATCGCAATTACTCAATGACCAGTTTTTTAATAAGGGTATTTCCGGTAGTTTTAAGGATCACAAAATAAAGCCCCGGGGTAAGTTTGTCGGTTTTAACGACAGCGTCGTATCCGTTTACTGAATGCGCAACCTGACCTGTGGACGACAGGATAGTTATGTTTTTGATTTCTTCCGGTGAAAGTTCTTTG
>JBGAVF010000083.1:0-10666 GCA_044228315.1 Bacteroidia bacterium
GGTCTCAGCCGGACGCTCGAGGGTAAGGATGCCGTCTTCCATGGTAACTTTCAGGTCAGCATCAACCTTTTGAGAAAGCGTTCCTTTCGGACCTTTCACTGTAATTACATTATTACCTGCCACATTAATATCTACTCCTTTTGGGATGCTGATGGGCTTTTTTCCTATACGCGACATGATATTTTATCGTTTTGTGTAGTTGATTGATTGAATAAACTGTTGAAGAAATCCGCCGGGCTTAGTATACGTAACACAATACCTCACCGCCTACATTTTCCTTACGGGCTTCCTTATCGGTCATCACACCCTTCGATGTGGTGACAATAGCTATACCCAATCCGTTGATGACACGGGGCATTTCCAGTGCTGCACTGTATTTTCGCAAACCGGGACGGCTGATGCGTTCCATTTTGCGGATGGCCGGCTGTTTTGTTACCGGGTTATATTTCAACGCAATTTTAATAACGTTTTTGTTGTCAACGCTGTCAAATTTGTAGTTAAGAATATAGCCTTTCTCAAACAACACACGTGTTATTTCTTTCTTGAGGTTTGAACCCGGAATCTCAACGATTCTGTGGTTTGCCTTGATGGCATTTCTCAATCTGGTTAAATAGTCTGAAATTGGATCAGTCATTTTAGTATGATTTGTTGCTGATTGAACCCTTGTTTAATTTTATGAACTTTACGTTTGCTTTATTGATTACCAACTGCTTTTGGTTACTCCGGGGATCTTGCCGGCGAGGGCCAGATCACGGAACTGGTTACGGCAGATTCCAAACTGGCGCATGTAGCCTCTTGGACGACCGGTAATCTGACAGCGATTGCGCTGACGCACTTTCGAAGAATTGCGGGGAAGCTTTTGAAGCTCATCCCATTTTCCTTCTTTTTTAAGCAAGGCCCGACGCTCTGCGTATAAGGCTGCTAATTTTACCCGTTTGCGGTCTCTGGCTTTAACTGACTCTTTTGCCATGTATATCTGATTTTCTTAATGTATTACTTTTGAAATGGTAAACCGAATTGTTTCAACAGCTCCAGGCACTCTTCGTCATTCTTGGCTGATGTTACAAAGGTGATATCCATACCCTGTATGCGGCTCACCTTGTCGATGTTGATCTCCGGGAAGATAAGCTGCTCGGTGATACCCATGGTATAGTTACCTCTTCCGTCGAAACCTTTCACTTTCAGTCCGCTGAAGTCGCGTACACGGGGAAGGGAGATGGAGATAAAACGCTCCATGAATTCGTACATCTGCTCGTTACGCAGGGTAACGCGGCATCCGATGGGTACGTTTTTACGGAGTTTGAAGTTGGAGATATCTTTACGGGAACGGGTAGCCACGGCACGCTGACCGCTGATCAGTGTCATTTCTTCCACGGCAGTATCCACGATCTTCTTATCGGCAACGGCAGCACCCAATCCCTGGTTCAGACAGATCTTTTCCAGACGGGGTACCATCATTACATTTTTATACCCGAATTTCTCTTTCAAGGCGGGTACTATCTTCTCGGTGTATTGGGTTTTAAGTTTCGGAACGTACATTGTATGATTCGTTTACCTGTTAGTATTACTTGATAAATTCCTTGGTCTCAGTGGCCCGGGCGTAGCGTTGTAATTTGTTGTTCTCATCGCGGCGACGGCCTACACGGGTAGGGGCATTGTTATACCACAACATTACATTCGATATCTGAACCGGTGCTTCTTTGGTGATGATTCCTCCGTTCGGGTTTTTCGCATCGGTACGGGGTTTGGTATGGCGTTTTACCAGATTCACACCTTCCACCAGCACACGGCGGGTTTCGGTATCAACTTCCAGCACACGGCCTTTTTTACCTTTATCATCTCCGGCAATCACAACTACCTGATCGCCTTTTTTGATCTTTAATTTCGGTTGCTTATTTAATTTTCTTTCCATGATGTATGGATGCTTTTTAGGGTTAAAGTACTTCCGGGGCTAAGGATACGATCTTCATGAATTGCTTGTCGCGCAGTTCACGGGCCACCGGGCCGAAAATACGTGTACCACGGGGTTCATCGGCAGCATTCAGCAACACACATGAGTTGTCGTCGAAGCGGATATATGAACCATCCGGGCGGCGAACTTCCTTACGGGTGCGCACAACCACAGCTTTTGATACCGTTCCTTTTTTTACACCACCGCTGGGAAGTGCATCTTTTACGGTTACTACAATTTTATCGCCCAATGAGGCATAGCGCTTTTTTGATCCTCCAAGTACGCGGATTACCAGCACTTCACGTGCACCGCTGTTATCAGCTACCTTAAGTCTCGATTCGTTCTGTACCATGGTTTACTTTTTTTACGTGTTCAATTAATAATAACGGTATATACGATTACTTGGCTTTTTCAATAATGGCCACCAGGCGCCAGCGTTTGCTTTTGCTCATCGGGCGGGTTTCCATGATACGTACCTTATCGTTGATATTGCACTCGTTCTTCTCGTCGTGTGCCATATATTTGGAGGTTTTCTTCACAAACTTTCCGTATTTCGGGTGTTTTACTTTGCGCTCAACACTTACGGTGATGCTTTTCTGCATCTTGTTGCTTACAACCTTACCGATGATTTCTTTTCTGAAATTTCTTTCCATTTCCGGTTACTTTTTAAGGGATAATCTGATAATTAAGCCTGGGTTTCTTTTGATTTAGTAAGTTGACGGTGACGGCGCTCGGTATTGATACGGGCAATATTTCTGCGGGTAGCCTTAATACGGGCGGTCGATTCTACCTGTGAAACGGTATGGGTGAATTTGAGCTTCAGTAACGTTTCGCGCTCTTCGGCCAACTTGTCTTTCAGGTCTTTATCGCTTAATCCTTGTATATCGTGATATTTCATGGATGATTGATTTTAATAATTATTTTGAAACCGCCATATCATAATCCGGACGGATGGTGAACTTGGTGTGGAACGGAAGCTTTTGTCCGGCCAGACGCATGGCTTCTTTCGCCACATCCAGCGTAACCCCTTCAATTTCGAAAAGGATACGTCCCGGCTTCACTACAGCCACCCAGTACTCAGGGGCTCCTTTACCTTTACCCATACGTACTTCGGCTGGCTTCTTGGTTACCGGTTTATCGGGAAACACACGGATCCATACCTTTCCTTCACGTTTCATATGACGGGTTAACGCCACACGGGCCGCTTCCAGCTGACGTGCTGTAAGCCAACCTTCATCAAGGGTTTTTAAGGCAAACGTTCCAAAGCTGATGGAACTTCCACGGTAAGCATATCCTTTGATCTTGCCTTTATGCGTCTTGCGAAATTTGGTTTTCTTTGGTTGTAACATGATGTAAACTACTTTAGTGCTTTCAACAGGAACTAAAATTTACTAAGGTAGTCAAGTGGTTCAGAGAATGCCCCGAAGAGCGGGAACCGTTGAGAACATTAGTAAATTATACAATTCAATGTATTTTTACTAAAATTTTGGGACGGCAAAGGTACGATTATACCTTTAATCACCAAATCTTTTTCGGAAAAAAACCAGAATTCTTTGCCCCCCTCCTGCCATCCGGCTCCCTGCCCGCGTAAAATGAACGCCCCTTATCTTTCCCGACGCCTGCTACAGCGGGCTTCCGGCGTCCTACCCCTCAGTACCGGCGGGTGTAATAATACCGGCTGATACTGCTCTTTTTGTTCAATAAGTCGGTGTTCACTGAAGTTTGAATGGTACCGTCGGGGTTGTGGGAATAGGTACTCACTTTGTTTTCTGTAAGTCGTCCGGGTTTGGAATACCAGCGGGCTGCCGTTGAAACCTCCCTTTTGTTCACCCTTACATACTCATTTTCAATTAAATAATACGGATCGCTGCGTTGGGTGCGGTAAAACCGGACCAGCATCCTGTCCGTATCCCCGTTATGGTAGTATTCACTCCGGGTTTTCAATTGGTTCCCGTAGGTCCCGGTATAGTTCTCCGAGTAAATGAATCGCCCGTTTTCATCCATTTCTGTGACCGTTCTTTCAATATTATTGTGGTTTTCGGCAATGGTGATCTCCTGGGTATGCCCGTTTTCAAGGGTTTGTTTTGTGGTACACACCCGGGCTTCCTTCGCTGTTTTGATCACTTCCCCGCTTTTATTACAACTAAAACTCCATGAGTGCTGAAGTTTTCCCTTCGCCGAAAAAAGGCGGGCCGTGCCCAGTTTCTTCAGTGAATCGTACTCATACAGTACGGTGGAGATGTGCTTATTGTTCTTATCGAACGTTTCAGAGAGTATTTTGAGACTATCCGCTGAAAATGAATTGATAATGGTGCGGGTCTTGTGCATGGCATCGGCTTTTTTGCCGTACCATGTGGTGATCTTTACCGGTTCCTTATAGGGCCCGAATTCATTGCTTGTACGGTAGTTCGATTTCCGGTAACGCCCCATCTGATCCACCTCACGCCCGCTGGCATCATAAGCATATGCGTATTCATAGAATTGCCGGGCCTTGCGATCGAAGCCTTTGACATGCGTAGTGCGTCCCATGCTGTCGTATTCGGTAATATACACACTTTCAATTCGCTCCCGGCCCGAAACTGACTCCGTTTCAAATACCTGCCGGGAATTGTATTGATGAGCCCGAATAATACTATCGCCCTTTTGGCTGTAATGTACATCGTCGAAAATGCGTACGCCATTGTAATAGAGCTTGTTGTAATACTGGCCCGGGCATTTGCTAACAAATCCCAACAATAAAACAAATAGCAAGAATGAAATACCGTTTTTCACGATTTTCCAACGAATTAAAGATTCTGGTCGAAATAATTCGCAATTTTCTGCATAAGGTGCACACGGTCGGCTCCCAGCACATTGTGCAGGTGTCCCGGATACACGAAATAGTCCACCTGCTTTTTACGGTCCACACATTTTTTAATATACATGAGTGTGTGCTGCCATACTACCACATCGTCGCTGGTGCCGTGGATCAGCATGAGTTTTCCCTGCAGGTTATCGACATAGTTTAAAAGGTTCGATTTTTCATAGCCTTCCGGATTTTCTTCCGGTGTGTCCATGTACCGTTCGGTGTACATGATCTCATAATACGACCAGTCGATGACGGCTCCTCCGGCCACACCCACCTTGTATTTGCCTGGTGTGCGGGTCATGAGAGAGGTGGTCATAAAGCCTCCGAAACTCCATCCGTATACCCCCATCCGATCCTTGTCGATGAAGGAAAGCCCCCTAAGGTACTCATTGCCCCTCAGCTGATCTTCCATTTCGCGGGTGCCCAGCTGCCGGTGAATCACCTGTTCAAACTCCTTACCCCGGTTGCCACTGCCCCGTCCGTCGACAGTAAAAATCACATACCCTTTCTGGGCCATGTAATACAGCCACATATCGGCACCGGCCAGCCAGCCATCGTTGATCAGCTGGATGTGTGGTCCATTATAAACGTAGGTGATCGATGGATATTTTTTCAATGAGTCAAAATTGACGGGCAATATCATACGGCAATTCAACGGGGTGCTATTGTCGGCAGCAATAATTGTAAACAACCGCACGTTTGGCATGGCGTAGTCTTTCAACGGATTCTCGGCAGTGAATAAGGTTTCACGCAAAGTTCCCATTGTCTCGCCAATAGATATGGAACGCGGCACCGTTGTGCTTTGGTGGTGATCGATGTAGTATTGCCCGGATGTATTGAACGAAATGGTGTGCACACCCGGAGTGCTTGAGATGATTACAGTGGCCTGCATCTTTTTATTGGGAAGCTTGAGGTAATGATAAGCCAGCACCTTGTCAAGGCCCCCGTTGGTGAAATAAGAGAAGTAGTAGCCTTTGTCATCAAATGCATAAATATCCCCCACAGCAAATGCAGGAACAAAATCGAGGTTGCTCATCACATTCCCGTTTTCGTCCATGATGCGGATTACCTCACGGGTCGATTTTTTATCGGGAGCCAGCACATAGGTTCTCCAGATGAGTTTGTTGCTATTGCCCAGATATTGAAGAGGGAACAAGGGCTCCACATAGGTTGGTGCTGTAAAAATGCTCCAGGTTTTTATCAGGTTTCCGCTTTTCACATCGTAGATCTGGTACCAGCATGAGTCGGTATGCCGGTTCAGCGATGCCACATAAATTTTTGTTTCATCGCGGCTCCAGCTGATATTGGTGATATAATGTTCCTTGTCGCCGGCAATATTCAGGTAATGCGATTTCATTTCATTCAGGTCATAGATCCCGAGCGTCACCTCATGGCTCTTCTGGCCGGCCATGGGATAGCGTATCATATTTACCGTGGCCGGGTGTGTTTCAATATTCATCACCGGGTATTCTGTTACCATACTTTCCTCCATTCGGTAAAAGGCGAGGTAATTGCTGTTGGGGCTCCAGAAGGTGCCTTTGCTTACACCGTATTCGTTACGGTGAACCTTTGCTCCACCGTAGACATGTCCTTTGTCGGGATCGTTGCTTACAATGAGTTTGGCGCCCCCTTTGCCCATGATGTAGAGGTTGTTTTCAACGGTATAGGCGATCTGGTTCAACGATGGATCCATATCCAGATTCTCTGCTTTATCTTCCCATGTGGCGCTCGTCCGGATGCGTTTTTCAGCAACATCAAAATACACCAGTCGGTTCTTATAGGTAAACACAATGGTGTTTGCATCCATCCACTGAAACGGTGGGAAGCCGGCAAAACTATCGATACCGTATTCGGCCATGCGGGCACCTACCAGGTCACTGGCGAAAATGGCATCCTTTTCTTTCCTTCCCGGTTCTCCGGTTATGATCACTTCACGGTTGCCCTGCCTTTCCATATAACTGTATTTATTGGTTCCTTTCACCCATTGCAACTGGTTCATGCGCTTGGGTGCAAGATAGGAACGCTGCCCCTGCACAGCATCGTTAATGGTAAGGAGTTTCGACTGAGCGAACGTGTTTACACACACGCAGGTAAAGAGTGATATACTCAACAGGATACGAACATTCATGCGTTACAAATGATAAAAGGCGAAAATAAGAAAAGGAATCAGGAATAAGAGAAAGCCCGGTCAACAGGGATGAATTCCTGTTTTTTATAGCCCGCATTGAATGCCGGTTTATTCACTTGAGAAAAACGGAAAGTAAATTTTGAAAGAGGTACAAATTGTGTTTGTATATTTGTATCCTTGAAAAAGAAATGACTCCGTAGCTCAGTTGGTAGAGCAGCTGACTCTTAATCATCGGGTCGTGAGTTCGAATCTCACCGGGGTCACCCTATAAAAGCCGGCGTTATGTAACGTGCCGGCTTTTTTATTTTACTAAATACGTGAGGCTCATTTCCAGGGCCTTTTTAGCAATACCGGTTTGTTTCTGATTGAACGAATGAACCCGTGTAAGTGCTTTGCGGATGGTTTCACTTGCATCTGTAAAAATAGCCTCATCGGTAAGCTGAATATTCTGTTGCATGCAATAGGCGAATACACGGGCCATACCGCAATTGGCTATAAAATCAGGAATAACACTCAGTTGTGCATCGGCGGCATCGGCAATGGGGCCAAAGAATATCTCGGGATCAGCGAACGGCACGTTGGCACCGCAACTGATCACTTCCAATCCTTTTTCAGCCATTTGAGACACCTGCTGGTGCTTTACCAGGCGTGAGGCGGCTGCCGGAATAAAAATTTCAGCACCCAGATTCCATATATGCTGGTTGATCTGTTCGAATGGAATAACATCGGGAGCTACAAGCTTGTTGCCGTCGCGGTTGAGGAAGAGTTGACGGATTTCAGCCGGGCTGAAACCGTTTACTTTCATGAGGCCACCATCGCGATCGATGATGCCGCAAATACCCACTCCCATTTTGCTGAGGTAATAGGCAGCGGCAGCCCCTACATTTCCCCAGCCTTGTATTATAGCCGTTTTACCTTTCACCATACCTCCCCACAGGTCATAATAATGACGTACAGCTTCGGCCACACCCCAGCCGGTGATCATATCGGCAATGGTATATCCGCGTTGTAAGTCGGGAGTATAACGCTCGTCTTCGATCTTTTTCGAAACAACGGTGCGCAGGTTACTGATGAATTCCTTTTTCACCTCATCGGTGGCACGAAAATGTCCGTTCACCACACCTTCCTGAGGATGCATTAATCCATACGATTCGGTGATCGGGATCACTTCATGGATTTCATCCACATTCAGGTCGCCGCCGGTGCCATAATAGTTTTTAAGCAAGGGCATTATGGCCTTGTACCAGCGATCAAGCACACCGGCTTTACGCGGGTCGGCCGGGTCGAAGTTAATACCCGATTTAGCGCCTCCGATATCCGGACCGCAAATGGAGAATTTCACCTCCATTGTTTTAGCCAGCGACATCACTTCATACTTATCAAGTCCTTTGCGCATGCGGGTTCCCCCACCGGCTGCCCCGTTGCGTAATGAGTTTATTACCACCCAGCCCACAGCTTCTGTTTCGGGGTCGTTCCATTCAAAAACAACTTCAGGCGATTTTTTTTCGAAACGGTGTAAAAGGTCTTGCATTGATGTCATTGCGGTATATGGGCCGGGTGCCCTAAAAATTGATAAAAGTAAAAACTGAGAAATGTGGAATTCAGCAGCTGTTTTATTTTTCCTGAAGTACTTTGGAAACCAGCTCGGCAGCTTCTTTCAGCTGAATGGCTGAATGCACTTTCAGACCCGATTCATCGATCAGCTTCTTCGCTTCGGCTGCATTGGTTCCCTGCAGACGAACAATGATCGGCACGTTGATGTTTCCGATATTGTTATAGGCATCCACCACGCCCTGGGCCACACGGTCGCAACGCACAATACCTCCGAAGATATTGATGAGGATAGCTTTTACATTCGGGTCGCTGAGGATGATGCGGAATCCGGCTTCAACGGTAGTAGCATTGGCGGTACCGCCCACATCGAGGAAGTTTGCCGGGTCGCCACCACTCAGCTTAATAATATCCATAGTAGCCATGGCCAGTCCGGCGCCATTCACCATACATCCTACATTACCATCGAGCTTTACGTAGTTGAGGTTGTATTTTTTTGCTTCCACTTCAGTCGGGTCTTCTTCGGTCTCATCACGAAGGGCCATAAGGTCGGGGTGACGTTCAATTCCATTGTCGTCGAAACTTACCTTGGCGTCGACAGCAATGATCTTGTCGTCGCTGGTTTTGAATAACGGGTTGATCTCGATCATGGCCGCATCGGTAGCGATATATGCCTTGTAAAGGCTGCTTACAAATTTCACCAGTTGCTTGTTGGCTTCACCGCTAAGACCCAGATTGAACGCCATTTTGCGTGCCTGGAAAGGCTGCAGTCCGGTGGCCGGGTCAATATATTCCTTGAACATTTTTTCAGGCGATTTATGGGCCACTTCTTCAATGTCCATCCCCCCTTCGGTGGTATAAATAAATACATTTTTTCCGGTGGCACGGTCGAGCAGAATACTGAGATAAAACTCCTTCACCGGATTGGGACCGTCGTAATATACATCCTGAGCAATAAGCACCTTGTTTACCATTTTTCCTTTGGCACCGGTTTGGATGGTAACGAGTTTCCCGCCCAGTATGCCATTGGCTTTTTCCTGCAGGTCTTCAATACTTTTAGCTACCATTACTCCACGGAAATCCGTGCCTTCAATTTTTCCCTTTCCCCGGCCTCCGGCATGTATCTGTGCTTTTATCACAAAAAACTTTGTTCCGGTTTGTGATTGCAGTTCGCGTGCCGCATTTACTGCTTCTACCGCATTCGATGCTACAATGCCCTCCTGCACAGCAACGCCGTACTTTTTCAGCACTTCTTTGGCCTGGTACTCGTGAATATTCATAATTTAGATGATAGAGTTTGGTTGAATAATTTTAATTTCGCGCAAAAATAATGGTTGCATTGCTTATGGCCGTAAAAATATTTGCACCATTTGAATAACACCAAACCGATGGGCAAATTTACCTTCAGGCTGCTTGCATTTTGTGCTGTCATTATTGGCATCTGGTATGGACTGGCAGCAGTTTTTCCATGGTTCACCGTAATTCCGTTTTACTTTTACAGTCTGCTTTACTTTTCGGTGCTGCATGCCTGGGTGTTTTTTCAGCATCAGAAATCGGCCGGCAACCCTGACAAGAACTTTGTTTATTCTTTTTATACCGCCACCATTGTGCGTATGTTCGGAAGCGCGGCATTCCTCATAATCAGTGTGCTTTCCATGGAGCGGTTCAATACAGCTGACGCAATCGTTTTTATAATTTTATATTTTTTATTCACAGCATTTGAGATAATCAATATTTTACCTACCTTGCGCCACAATTTTAAAGACCATTTAAAATAATAAAATTCAATGTTTTCAAGGGTTTCAAGGCACAGCATACGAAATATTTTAACGGCACTGTTCGTTTTTCTGACGTTTTTCATGGCGCAGGCAAACGAGCCGGCAGCTACCGAAGCTGAAAGTCATACCAAGGCAGGCGCTGAACACGAAGAAAACTTTGATATTATTGGTCACGTGCTGGATGCCCACGACTGGCATGTAGCCGGGCATTTTTCCATCCCCCTCCCCTGCATTGTGTATACTCCGGAATATGGTCTGGAAGTGTTTTTGTCTTCGAAGTTTGAGCCGGAGCACGGAGAAGTTCGTCACTATTCACATTTTGAACTCAATAAAAACACCATTAGCCTCTGTGATGAAACCACCCATGAGGTAAAAGTAGGAGCTACTTTATATGACCTGTCCATTACCAA
>JBGAVF010000084.1:0-10660 GCA_044228315.1 Bacteroidia bacterium
ATTTTCGAAATTTTATTCGTGTTGTAAAATCCGTTTTGCGCCCATGTGCCAATGAATATAAGAATTCCGGCCAGCGTAAATAACTGTTTCATCATTACTTCTCTAGTATTCAATAAGGATTGGTGCCTGAATCAATCCGCCGTCGGTGGTGGTGCATTTTAACCGGTACATGCCGGCACAGGGGAAGGCATCTCGTCCTATATGCATCGCATCCCGGGTGGGTATTTGTTGCCGGAACACAACAACACCCCGTGCATCCACTATCTCAATGACGGCACAGGTGGTTCCCGGAATTTCTACGTACACACCCCCCGAACCGGAAGGATTCGGATACACCGAAATGCTTGCCTGTGCATCATGCAAAAGTCCGGCGCCTGCGCAGTTGGTGCACTCACTGAAACAAACCGTTGGAAGCACCGAGTCCTTCAACAGGATCACCCGGCGGTTGCCGTTGAATGCACAATTGGCCGGTACCGACTCAATACCGGCGGCCAGGTTGCCGTTGTAGTATTTGAATTGAACGGTATCCGTTTTCACATATTGAATAACTTCATAAATGCCGGCCTTCAGGCTGTACATAATCGTTTTCTTTGTGTCCCATCCCTGAAAGTCACCGGCCACATGCACCCCGTTCGGGTCCAGCGCGATACTGGTTTTCAGTTTCATCTTAAATCGAATAAGCTTCATTCCGGCCGGCGCATTCCCTGCAAACGGAATGACACCAACAAAAAAGGTATCGTTCTTCAACGAATCGGTAAATATCCAGCGGTTGTCGTTAAAATCATAGCCGACCCGGCTTTCGTCGGGCACAAATTCAGCTTCGTACGACTGGTCCCCGTTGAGGAATTTATACTCGTATTTCTTTGCCGCTTTCACGTCAAGTACAATGCTGTAAATATTGGTATCGTTCGTTTCCTTTTTAAGAAGGGTAAGATCGGGGGCCCAGTTGCTGGCATAGCCGGCATCCATCTGAAAATCGCCGAACACGTGCACCCCGGTGGTATTCACGGTTTCGTTTCGCATGTCGACAGCGAATTTAACTTTATAGGCATGTGCGGACCGTGTTCCTGCTATCAGTACACACAGAAATAAGGTAATGCGAAGGATCGATTGCATGGGGTTTTTATTTTAAAATGATTCGTTGGGTTTGTTTGCCTTCCTTGGTTTCAATCACCAGCATATACATACCACGGGCATACGCCGATACATCTATGGTTCGCACATTCAAACCGGTTTCAAGGATCTTACCATAGCAATCCATCAGTCTCACCTCATAGGCTCCGGCACTCAACGGTGCGTTAATGGAAATGATATGATCCGCCGGATTGGGATATACCGTGAATGCGCTACCCGGTCCCGATGACGGAATGCCTGATTTGAAAAAGCTGAAAGCATCTGAGGTATCAGATGCACAGTTGAAACTATTGTATACAATAACCCGGTACACTCCGTTTACAGGTGGGGAATAGGTTTGCGCTGTTGCGCCCGGCACGGGATTGTTTCCGAGCAGCCACTGATACGCAGTAGATGCCACTGTACTGAGACTGTTTGCATTTTGGGTGATCGACGGTTTGGCAGGCTTTGGGTTCACCGTTACGGTCACCTGTGGATTACTGTTTTGTCCGTTGCTGCTTACAAGTACCGTGTAGGTTGTTGTTACCAGTGGGGCCACCACCGGATTTTTGATGGACGAAGTGAATCCGGCCGGACTGGAAGTCCAGCTGTAGGTATTGGCACCGTTGCCTCCGGTAACGGCGGCATTAAGTTGTGTGGAACTTCCAAGGCAGATCGTGGAAGGTGAAGCGGAAGCTGTTGCCGACAAAGCACCTCCTGTAACTGTAACCACCACCTCGTCGCTGTCGGTACACCCCCAGATGTCGGTCACAATGACTTTGTATGTAGTAGTAGCAATGGGCGATACACTTACGGATGCCGTGGTATCGCCGGTGTTCCATTTGTATAAAACGCCTCCACTGCCTACCAGTGTAGCTGTGCCCCCGGTTACAATGGTAGTATCGTTGCCGGCATTGGCTTTGGGTTTGGTTACACGAATGGGGATTATATACGTTGTGGTGCACCCACCGCTGCTTACTTTACAAATGTAGGCGGTGCTTACGGTTGGGTTCACCAACGGGTTTGGTGAAGATGAAAAAAAACCGGCCGGCTCCGAAGTCCAGTCGTATGTATACGAAGTTCCGCCGGTTGCCGTAGCGGTGAGTTGCACCGCCGACCCCGAACAAACGATGGAACTGCTGGCGGTGACATTCACCACCGGACCGTTTAAAAAGCAATCGGTGTACTTGGAGGCCTGGGCCGTTTGCCCTCCGGTAGAATAGGTCCAAACCGTTTTACCGGTGCTGTCCACTTCGTAAATATTTCCTGAAAGAGCCAGACAAATCAGCGTGTTCCCGTTCGGGTACTGCTGTGAGTTACCTTCATTGGTAGTGCGACCCGTACATACAATGCGCTTGGAATAGGCTGAAGGGCCATACGCCTGACCGCTTGTTTTTGAGAAATTATATCCATTCACTGGCGGGTTCACAAAGTCGATGCTCGACTGCGTTCCGCTGTACATATTATTAATTCCCACCAGGTACCCTTCATTCGGGCATCCACGAGGCACCCAGTGCGCATCATGTATCACATTAAAATTGGTAGTGCCGGTAGCACCATAGGCTGCAGGATTTCCCCACCGGTACAGCAGGTCACCTCCTTTCCCTGAATTTCCTCCTGTATGGCTTGCAGCTTCGGCCGTTGTAGTGCTATGGTCAATTACATACATCTCATTCAGCCAATGGCTGCTCAAGGCCACCTGATCGAGATACGGGTTATAATCTATACCGTTCATGTGCATCCAGTCGATATGGTTGCCCGGGTTGTAGTTAATATTGAGAAGCTGGGGATTATCGGAAATCGATGCTTTGTAATTGGATTTGGCGGCATTGGCATTCTGAACCAGATGATCCCATACCCGCCATTGCCATACCACATCACCGCCGTTGGCACCGTTCTGTTTTACCTCCATCACTTTTTCACTCCAGATACCGTTGGTAAATGCGCCCGTACCTCCGGCTGCCTGGTATTCGGCATTGGTATGGTATTCATAAGCGATCACCATTACATTGCCGTTGGGCATAGGGCATAAATCATGGTGTGAATAATGCGAACTGTTCGAAATGGTGTATGTCCAGAGCACGGTGCCGTTCCAGTCCACTTTCTGAAAGGCCCCGCAGGCACCGCCGGTATTGGTGAACGGACTTACCGGGTTCTGCTTCACTGAGCGAAGCAGTATTTTACCGGGAAGAAGATAGCTTGAATAGCCTGTTCCACCTCCGGTTAAACCGGTCCATTGTTTATAGATAACACCTGTGGTATCCACTAGCCTGGCTGTGGTGGCATTCCCGTTCGCCACAAGGGTGTAACCGGGCCATTTCTGAGCCATAGTGCCCGAAAGAATCAGGAAGCAGAAAACTATTAAAAGATTTATTCTCATGAAATGAATGCAATATCGGTTTAAGTTTATTGTATGGTCGGCAAAATAGCAATTTGGTTGTTTTACGTTGTAATAGATGCTCTTTTTTTATGAAAACTGCTGCTTTCAGGCCGGAACCGATAAAAAAGAGCATACTGCATCCATTCCTGTCCCGATTCCCAGGCTGCCCTTCTGCTGGCCCGAACAGAAACTTTCACACATCACGATTGTGGAAAAACGCGTCACGGATTGGCGCTGCCACGCGTATTTTTGTGCGTTAATTTAATCTTTACATTTTCCCGTGAACCGCTTACCCAGCGTTGTTGCCGGAACCAATGACCTTTTTAACCGACGTAGAAGCACCTATGGCAACTGTTAAGTATACTGAAGAAAATATAAAATCACTGGAGCCCCACGAGCATATCCGGCTAAGACCGGGTATGTACATCGGGAAACTGGGGGATGGCTCCTCGCCCGATGATGGTATCTACATTCTTTTTAAAGAGATCGTAGATAACAGCATCGATGAATTTGTGATGGGCGGTGGCAATGAAATTGAGATCAACGTTACCGAACACCGGGTGCAGGTGCGCGATTACGGCCGGGGGATTCCTCTCGGAAAAGTGATCGATTGCGTAAGCAAGATCAACACCGGAGGTAAATACGATAGCAACGCGTTTCAGAAATCCGTTGGCTTGAATGGTGTTGGTTCCAAAGCTGTGAACGCCCTCAGCAGCTATTTTAAAGTACAAAGCGTACGTGATGGGCGTACCAAAGTGGCCGAATTCTCCCGCGGTGTGATTACAAAAAACGAACGGGAAAAAGATATTGATGATTACAACGGCACCATCATCACCTTTGAGCCGGATAATACTATCTTCAAGAACTTCAAGTTCAAAACCGAGTTTCTTGAGAATCAGATCCGGAACTATACCTACCTCAACGCGGGGCTTACCATTCTCTTCAACGGCAACCGGTACATAAGCAAAAACGGATTGCTCGACCTCCTTACCGAAAAAACCGACGATACCATTCTTTATCCTATCATCCATGCCCGCAGCAAGGATATAGAATTCGCCATCACCCACGGCAATTCATACGGTGAGGAATATTACAGCTTTGTGAACGGACAATACACCTCACAAGGTGGAACCCATCTGGGTTATTTCCGCGAAGCCATTGTAAAAACGGTACGCGATTTTTACAAGAAGGATTTCGATGCCCAGGATATCAGAACCTCCGTAATTGCGGCTGTTAGCATTAAAATTCAGGAACCGGTATTTGAATCACAGACCAAAACGAAGCTCGGCTCCCAGACCACCGCACCGGAAGGCGCATCACTGCGAACCTTCATCCTCGATTATGTAACCCGTGAGCTCGACATATACCTGCATAAAAACCCGGAAACGGCACGCATCATTCTGAACAAGATCATTCAGAGTGAACGGGAACGTAAGGAGATTGCGGGTATAAAAAAACTCGCCAACGAACGTGCGAAAAAAGCAAACCTACATAACAAAAAACTGCGCGACTGTAAAGTACATCTCGACGACGACAAGAATGAAAAGCGGTTTGAAACGACCTTGTTCATTACAGAGGGCGACAGCGCCAGTGGGTCCATCACCAAATCGCGCAGTGTTGACACGCAGGCTGTTTTCAGCCTCAGGGGAAAGCCACTGAACTGCTATGGACTGAGTAAAAAGGTGGTGTACGAAAATGAAGAATTCAACCTGTTACAGCATGCCCTCAATGTTGAGAATGGTATTGAAGGCCTGCGTTACAACCAGATCGTGTTTGCCACCGATGCCGACGTGGACGGCATGCACATACGACTGTTGCTAATGACCTTCTTCCTTCATTTCTTCCCCGAACTTGTGAAGAACGGACACCTCTTTATTTTGCAAACACCGTTGTTCCGGGTACGGAATAAGAAAGAAACCATTTATTGCTACAGCGATGAAGAACGCCAGCGGGCCATCCGCAAGCTGGGACCGAATCCTGAGATCACTCGCTTCAAGCCCCGACGAGTTTGCCAACTTCATTGGTGAAGACATTCGCCTCGATCCGGTACTCATCACCAAAGAGATGAGCATTCAGAAATTGCTGGAATACTATATGGGCAAAAACACACCGGAACGCCAGGGATTCATCATCGAAAACCTGCGCCTCGATGAGGAACTCCCGGCCGAAGAACCCGCCCTTGAAACCATTATTGAATAATAGCCCCAACCATCCATAAGCCATTGCACGTGAGAATTTTTTAAACAAGTATGGAAGACGATTTATTGAAAGACGATACCCAGCTGCACGAGAACGACGCCGTGAAGGACATGTACCAGAACTGGTTCCTGGATTATGCCTCGTATGTGATCCTCGACCGCGCAGTGCCGCATATCAACGACGGACTGAAACCGGTGCAACGACGCATCCTGCACAGCATGCGGGAACTGGAAGACGGACGCTTTAACAAGGTGGCCAACGTGATTGGCAATACCATGAAGTATCACCCGCACGGGGATGCCAGTATCGGCGATGCCATGGTACAACTCGGTCAGAAAGACCTGCTGATCGACACCCAGGGAAACTGGGGCGATCCGGTGACCGGCGACAGTGCAGCCGCCCCGCGTTATATCGAAGGACGTCTTTCCAAATTTGCGCTGGAAGTGGCCTTCAACCCCAAAACCACCGAATGGAAACTGAGTTACGACGGACGTAACCGCGAACCAGTGACCCTGTCCATGAAGTTCCCGCTGCTGCTGGCTCAAGGTGTGGAAGGAATTGCCGTAGGACTCTCAACCAAAATATTACCCCACAACTTCATTGAACTGATAAAAGCCAGTATCGATTATTTGCGGGGACGTAAAATAAACCTGTTGCCCGACTTCCCTACCGGCGGCATTGCCGATGTAAGCAAATACAACGAAGGCATGCGGGGCGGTAAAGTGCGTGTGCGGGCCCGCATCGAAGAACGCGACAGCAAAACACTGGTCATTACCGAGATCCCTTATGGCACCACCACCGAGAGCCTGATGGAAAGCATTGTGAATGCCAATGAAAAAGGGAAAATAAAGATCCGGAAAGTAGAGGACCTCTCGGCCAAGAATGTAGAGATCGTGATCCATCTGGCAGCCGGTGTAAGTCCCGACAAAACCATCGACGCCCTCTATGCCTTCACCGACTGTGAATACGGCCTCTCACCCAATGTTTGCGTAATACGCGACGACAAGCCGCAGTTCCTCACGGTGAACGACATCCTCAAGGCCAATACAGATCAGACCGTTCAGCTGCTGAAACTCGAACTCGAGATATCGCTGAAAGAGCTCATGGAGAAACTCTTCTTTGCATCACTAGAAAAGATATTTATCGAAAACCGCATCTACCGCAAGATAGAAGTAGCTGAGACCTTTGAGGAAGTGATCAGCATCATTGAAAAAGGACTGAAGCCGTTTACCAAAGATTTCTACCGCGATATCACCCGCGACGACATCCTCAAACTTACCGAACTGCGCATCAAGCGCATCAGCAAGTACGACAGTTTCCAGGCCGATGAGCTTATAAAGCGCCTCGAGAAAGATATCAAACAGGTGCGTTACAACCTGAAAAACCTCATTGAATACGCCGTAGAATATTATAATGAGATCCAGAAAAAATACGGCAAGGGCCGGGAACGCAAAACGGAACTGCGTGAATTTGAAGCCGTGCAGGTAACGGCCGTGGTGGCAAAAAATGCCAAACTCTACTTCAACCGTAAGGACGGATTCGCCGGTATGGCTCTGCGTAACGATGAGTTCATCGCCGACTGCAGCGATATCGACGATATCATTGTATTCAATGAAGACGGCACCATGAAGGTGTTTAAGATCACCGATAAAACATTTGTAGGAAAAGATGTGGCCCATATCGCCGTGTTCAAAAAGAACGATGAGCGCACCACCTACAATATGATCTACCGCGACGGTGACAAAGGAGCCACCTATATGAAACGCTTCAACGTTACCGGTGTTACCCGCGATAAAGTATATGACCTCACCCGGGGCAATAAAGGCAGTAAGATGTTCTACTTCACCGCCAACCCCAACGGGGAAGCCGAAGTGGTGGAAGTGATCCTGAAGCCAAAACTGGGCTTGCGCAAAGAACGCTTCGACATCAACTTTGCCGAACTGGAAATAAAAGGCCGCAGTGCCCAGGGCAACCTGGTGACCAAATACGACGTAAAGCAGGTGAAACTGAAGAAACGCGGTGTCTCCACCCTCGGTGGTGAAAAACGCTGGTTCGACAAAAACACGCGCCGCCTCAACAAAGAAGGACGGGGCCTGTACCTCGGAGAGTTCTTTGCCGACGAACGCATCATTGCCGTTTACAAGTCGGGGAACTTCGAACTCACCAACTTCGATATCACCAACCATTACCGCGACGACCTGGTGATCATTCAGAAACTGAAACCCAACACAATCCTCAGCGCCATATACTACGATGTCGACAAAGAGAACTACTACGCCAAACGATTCACCATCGACAAATCGACCGAGGATAAGTTGTTCGGCTTCATCGGCGAGAACGAGAAGAACCAGCTGCTGAATGTGTGCCTCTTCAACAAGGCCCATTGCCGTGTGGAATTTGCCAAAGTGAAAGGACTAATCCCTTCCCCGCTGAAATTCGACCTGAAAGAACTGGAGATCACCAACCCGAAAGCTGTGGGTAAAAAACTCACCTCCGACAAGGTAAAAGAAGTGGTCTTCATTTCACTCGATCCGGAAGAAGGACTCGATGAAGAGGAACCGAAACCCGTATTTAAAACCACACTCTTTTAATTCTACTCTGTAACCCACCCCTGAACCCATGAAGCTGTTAAAATCATTCCGGTATGCGTTCAAGGGTATGGGATATGCCTTACGCACCCAGCGGAATATGCGCTGGCACATGGTTGCCACGGTGCTGGTTGTTAGCGGCGGCATATACTATCACATCACCCCTGCCGAATGGATGGCCTGCGTGCTTTGCTTTGCCATGGTGATCGGCGCCGAACTTTTCAATACTTCCATTGAAAGCATTGTGGATTTCATCTCTCCCGAATGGCACGAAAAAGCCGGACGCATTAAAGACCTGAGTGCTGCGGCCGTGCTGCTCTCCGCTATCGCCTCTGTGGTCGTGGCCGGGTTCATCTTCATTCCGAAAATATTTTAATCCTATCTTTGACCTCTCATTAAAACCTACCGTATGTACACCACGTTAAAACCCATTCTGGAAAAAGAACTGGCTTCCATTCATGAAGCCGGCATGTATAAAAGCGAACGCATCATTGCCACACCTCAGGGTGCTGAGATCACCCTGGCCGACGGAAGCAAGGTGCTGAATTTTTGCGCCAACAACTACCTCGGGCTGAGCAGTCATCCCCGCGTGGTGGAAGCAGCCAAGCGTGCCATCGACACACACGGGTACGGCATGAGCAGCGTACGTTTTATTTGCGGAACCCAGGATATTCACAAAACGCTGGAAAAGAAAATTGCCGAGTTTCTGGGCACGGAAGATACCATCCTGTATGCCGCAGCCTTTGATGCCAACGGCGGAGTATTCGAACCGTTATTGAATGAAGAAGATGCCCTCATCAGCGATGAGTTGAATCATGCCTCTATCATCGACGGGATTCGTTTGTGCAAGGCCGAACGCCACCGTTACAAACACAACGACATGGCCGACCTCGAAGAAAAGCTGAAAGCCACACAAGGCAAACGCCAGCGCATGATCGTTACTGATGGTGTGTTCAGTATGGACGGCACCATTGCCCAGTTGGATAAGATCACCGAACTCGCCGAAAAATACAATGCCATTGTGATGATGGACGAATGCCATGCCAGTGGCTTCATGGGAAAAACCGGACGGGGTACCCACGAACACCACAACGTAATGGGAAAGATCGATATCATCACCGGCACCCTCGGAAAAGCGCTGGGTGGCGCCATGGGTGGATTCACCTCGGGCAAAAAAGAGATCATTGAACTGCTGCGCCAGCGTTCACGTCCGTATCTGTTCAGCAACTCCCTGGCCCCGAGTATTGTGGGTGCCAGCATTGAAGTGCTCGATATGTTGCGTGAAACCACCTCCCTGCGCGACAAGCTGGAACAAAATACAAAGCATTTCCGTGCAGGCATCACCGCCGCCGGATTTGATATTAAACCGGGCACCCACCCCATTGTACCCGTGATGCTTTACGATGCAGTGCTTGCTCAGAAATTTGCCGCACGTATGCTGGAAGAAGGTATTTATGTGGTAGGATTCTTCTACCCGGTGGTGGCCAAAGGCAATGCCCGTATACGGGTGCAGCTCAGCGCCGGACATGAAACCCATCATATTGATGCCTGCATCGCAGCTTTCACCAAAGTGGGTAAGGAACTGGGTGTGATAAAATAGCGGCTTCAGCTCCATCAGAACTTTTTGAACAGACTTACCTAAACGGTAAGCTCTTCGAATGATGCCTCATTACAAGGCATCTGTTACATTATTTTAAAACTTAATGCTCACCCCGGTGAGGAAATGCCGTTGTTCCAGAAAGCGGCTGGGGTCGGTAGCTGGAATGTTGTTACTACGCGGATCCCGCGGATCGGTAAAGCGTGGATCTTTCCATTCGGTGGGCACGTCCTCTCCTACCCGGTACGCATGTCCGGTTACCGGATTCACGATTGCGGTGTTTTTGTTATTGAGGATATTGGTGATCTCAATGGTCCAGGCAATTTTACATTTCTTCACCTGCCACCACTTTTTAAAATTCAGGTCCACCCAGAACCACGGATCACTCAGCTTTGAAAATTTATTGGCGGGATTGGGATCCACCACCCAAATCGGACGTTTGGAGGTAGGCTCATAGCCTGTGAAAATATACGGGGTATAGCGCTTGCCACTGCGCCATACAAACTCGGTGTACAACGAAACCTTATTCAGCTTCTTAATAATCCAGAAGGGCTTGTCATTATCTTTAATAAACGTAGCGTTGGCTTTGAAATCGAACGGACGGTCCCAGGCCAGATAAAACTCCTTCGTATCTTCACGTGCCCCGGTACTCAGCAGGTCCTTCAAGGCTTCGTTGGCACTGGCACTTTGTCCGGAAGCCACACTATACGCCCCTGAAACCTGACCAAAGAACCATTTGCCGATACGTTTAATATACGCCACTTCCACACCTCGCATACGGGC
>JBGAVF010000085.1:0-9811 GCA_044228315.1 Bacteroidia bacterium
AGGGTTTTTCAGTTATCAGTGTCAGTAAAAACACGGGCGCAAATGTAGTGCACATCAATAAAGCATGCGGAATTATTTTTCAGGGTAGTACGAACAGGCCCATCGTATTGTTTCAGCAATAGGAATAAATTCATAATCCAGTAATGCCGTGATCTTCCGGTTGGAATAATAATACTGCTGATAGGCAGCATGGGTTGTTTCTTTGGTAAGCAGCGGTGAGGTTCCGCGCAATGAGGCGATGAATCCGAGTACGGTGGTGCCGATATGTGCAGCCCATGCGGGCACGGGCACCGATGGCGGAGGGGTGTTCAACTGCCGGGCGGCTTCTTCATAAAAGGTCCGGTAGGGAATATTCTCCGATACCAGTACAAAACGCTCATGGGTAATATTACGTTCCATGAGTTCAATAAGAATCCGTGCCACGTCGCGCACATCCACAAAACCATTGATGCCCGGAGTATAAAAACGGAATCCTTTGGCTGCCAGCTGAAACATTTTTCCGGTGCCCCGGGTAAAGTCGCCGGCTCCGATGATGATGGCCGGATTCACAATAACTGCAGGCAGCCCTTCCTGTATACCTCTCCACACTTCCAGTTCGGCCAGGTGTTTACTTTCGGCATATTGCGTGTTATTGGCGTTCTCTTCCCACTCACTTTTTTCATCCATGGTTTGTCCGTTCACTGCCCGGCCCAGAGCTGCGGTACTGCTTACATAGCCAAACTTCTGTACAGAAAAGTGCAGGGCCAGGTTCACCATATTGGCCGTTCCGGTAACATTGTTCTGCATCATCCGGTGTGCATCTTTCTTTTGAAATGATACCATAGCTGCACAATGTATTACCTCATTCACCCCGGTAAAGGCGAGTTCCAGATCCCCCACGTTGAGCAGATCCGCTTCGGCCCAGATAAGATTTGCGAGTTGTTCGGCGGTGAGAAAGTACAGAGATGAAACAAACTGAAATTCGGCCATGGCGCTGCCGGTACGTTTCAGGGCTTTTACTTTTTTGTGTTGCAGCAGCAGCTGGCAAACCAAATGGCTTCCCAGAAATCCTGTAGCACCGGTTACCAGTATCATATATTCATTGTATTAGCGAAGCCCCGGGGGAAAGCGATCAGAAAGGAGTGTGTTAGTCTTCAATGATCATGAGTAACTGCATCAGCTCCGTGGTTCCGTTATCCGGGTCGGCTACTACCAGCACGGTTACCTCAGTGGCTGAGATGAATTCATCAATACATACAGACTCAATTTTCTTACCGGCAAAAAAATCAGGGATCACGATATCGGATATCTTCACCTGATGGTGTGCGATCTGATGCGAGAAGTTTTCCATGATACCGAGCAGGCTGCCTTTTACACTGCCGTCGTCATATCCATTGGTGGTGTCTTCGGCCGAGGCACAGAAGATCATGAGATCGTTTTCGGGCAGATGCACACAACCGGTAAAACCGGTATTGGTTTGTTGAATGGCGGGCAGTTCCAGAAAATGGATGTCGAGTTGCTTTTCAACCACAAGTTGTTTTCGGTTCCATTTGGTGATGATCAGTTGGTTGGAATGTATTTTATCGCCCCGGTTCAGCAGTATGATCTTATCATCCACATTGCAGGCTCCCTCAATATTCACCTGAGCGGTGATACTGCGAAGGGTTTCGTACAGGCTGTTGAAGTTCAGGTATTCCAGTTCATCCTGTGCCGCCAGATTGAGTAAAATGCCTACATCCCGCAGTTCGGGAAGAAGGCCGGAACCCATGGCCAGCAAATGACTGGGAGGTACAAGGGTAACGGCTTCAAGATCCGGCTTTATCTTTTTAATGATGCGGTCATGACTGTCGGTCTTACGATCGAACAACCGGATCTTGTTGGTCACTTCCCATTCACTGTTCAGTTCGAATAAGAAGTTACTGTCGTCGCCAATGATATAAATTTTATCCTGCCATTTCTCAATACCGGATCCGGAAGGTATATGATCAAAGATTTTGCTTTTGAGCAATTGAAGTTGCATGTGAATGTTGCTTAACGGTGCTAAAATACACCATCGGTAAATCGAAAAAAATAAATTTTGAAGATTTTTAAGACAACAACATTCCTTTTTTAAAGTGCACAAACAGGCAAACCGATGGAATACACACACAATAGAATTCGTTTGAACACAAGAGATCCCCGTGTATATTTCCGGCTGAGAAAACAGCCTTCGGTTACACTACGGTAATACCCAAAAGGAATCAACACAGTGATTGATGAATACCTGTAACCCAATACAGCAAGGGATTACAGCGCTATGATATAATTCCTGTAATCACATCGTTCATGCGTCGTTCCTATTTTATTTTCTTAAAAAAAACCATCAAACCGTTGCCCCGTCTGTTGTATTTTTTTGGAAACACTTTTTTGGAAACGCCCAAGAATTTTATAAAAAATTATTTTTTGAACAGCGGAGTATTTTTTGAACATGAGTGAAACACAGTACAGGAGAAGGTTTCAGCCGATCCATAAAAATCTTTCAACGTTGAAATATTTTTTTAAAACAATGTGTAAAACTTTTTTTCTTTAAGTGATTTTGCTAACAATATAGTGTTTTCAATGGTTTCAGCCGATTTTGCATTTCGAAATTATTAACACGAACAGGCAGTGTATTGCAGATTGAGAAATTGAATTTACATTTGTTCCGTCTAAAATTACTTACAATTATGGCTAAAGCTACAAAGAAAGCTGCTAAAAAAGCAGCCCCAAAGAAAGCTGCTAAGAAAGCAGCTCCAAAGAAAGCAACTAAAAAAGCTGCTCCTAAGAAAGCAACTAAAAAAGCTGCTCCTAAAAAAGCAACTAAAAAAGCTGCTCCTAAGAAAGCAACTAAGAAAGCTGCTCCTAAGAAAGCTGCTCCTAAAAAAGCAACTAAGAAAGCTGCTCCTAAGAAAGCCGCTCCTGCTCCTAGCATGTAATACATGTCAGGACAAAAAGAAAAAGCCATCCGGTCTCCGGGTGGCTTTTTTTATGCAGGGTCATTTCTGACAAACGGGTATCCATTGCCTGCTTTCCTTCAGGCCGGGCCGGCACGAAACACATATCTTTGAATGCTCATTAAATTAACACACATGCCTCGGCTTCCTCTTTTTCTGTCCCGGATATTCCCGGTTCTCTTCCTATCGGTCATCACTTGTTTCACCGGCATGGATGCTCTCTTTGCACAAAGCAAACCGGTAAAAATGAATACTACTGCCAACAACCCGGAGGAGGTGACGATTGCCATAAACCCTCGTAACCCGAAAATTCAGGTGGCCGCATCGAATATCAACAACTTCTATTATTCCTCCGACGGCGGACATACCTGGAAAGAACGAAGCCTTTCGTCACGGCATGGATACTGGGGCGACCCCATGCTTCATTTTGATACTAACGGAAACCTGTTCATTGCACATCTTGGAAAAAATCCTGAAAAGTTTTTCCCAACCTGGATCGATAAAATGGTGGTGCAACGGATCAACTATTCCGGCGATTCCTGTTTTTCGGATGCATCCATCGGATATACCGAAAAGAAAATTCAGGATAAGGAATGGCTGAGCAGTGATGCTAAAAACCTGTACCTCACCTGGACCGAATTCGACAAATACGAAAGCCGTAATCCGGCCGACCATTCCCGTATCTACTTTTCACAATCGGCCGACAAGGGAAAAACATGGACCTCCCCACTTCTCGTTTCAGATACGGAAGGCGACTGCCTCGACGGAGACAGCACCATGGAAGGGGCCACCTCATGCACCGACAGCAAAGGAACCATTTATGTATGCTGGAGCGGTATTAACCGGATATGGTTCGATAAAAGTACCGACGGTGGCAAAACATTCGGTACCGATCAGATTTTGACAATGCAACACGAAGGCTGGGAGATCCCGGTGAATTACATTTATCGCAGCAACGGAATGCCCTTTGTATTATGCAACTCTCAGAACAATCATTTCCGCGATCGAATCTATATTAACTGGAGCGATACCCGTAACGGCGATGCCGATGTATTTGTGAAATATTCCGACGACGGGGGCAAATCGTGGAGCCGCGACATACGTGTGAATGATGATGCCCTGGCCAACAAGGCTTCCCAGTTCAGCAACAATATCGCCATCGACCCGGCAACCGGTTTTGTGTATGTGATTTTTTATGACACGCGAAACAGCAACACCGGAAGTTTTATGGATGTATACATCGCCTGCAGCAAAGACGGGGGAGAAACCTGGAATAATGTGCGGGTAACACCCCAGTCGTTCCCGGCTCCCGGTAAAAAAGTTTTCTTTGGTGATTATATCGATATTGATGCGGTGCATGGCATCATCAGACCGGCCTATACCGCGAACGTGAATAATGCACTGCATGTTTACACCGCGTTGCTCGACACCCTCACCCTGGATAAACAGATGCCGGTGAAGGGTATTCAGGCCGCATTTCTGAGCGACAGCTTATTCATTCATCTGCAGCCACACAACCGCAGTAAGTATACTCTTACCGTGAAATACAACCGGATTGAAAAAACATGGCAGGGGACTGAACCGGAAAAGGAATTTGATGTGGCAATTCCGGCCCGAGGCATTTATGAGGCCCGCATCACCTACCGTTGCGGAGTAAAAAAGCAAAAAATAAAACTGCTGAACGCCTTCGATTAAAACCGGCACTTAATTATATATATGTACCTGGTTTCCGCTCCGGTTCACCGTATAGGTTCGTAACGGTCTTGTGGCCGGTCCCTTGCTCACATACCCCTCAATGGTGAACTGCGATCCGCAGCAGGGCTCAAAGGTATTTCCGTTATACTTCCCGCATAAAAGCACCACTCCGCTGTTATCCATCGTGATCAGGTTACAGGCATCGTACGGATGATAACTGCACGTGCGTTCAAAGGCTATATAGGTATCGTCAAAATTATGAAACACCAGAATGCCTTTGTTGCCACCGCTTATATTGATATAGCCTCCGGGAAGATTCAGCGGTGCATTCGAATTCACGTTTAAATCCAGATAAATATTCACCGGCACCAGCGGGATCTCATCGTCCTTCGTTTTATTTCCGCAGCGCGCAAATACAAACAGGAAGAAAAACAATCCCATTACTACCGGCATTTGAAATCTGATACGGGGTGCCATACTGCAAAGTAACGCAATTCATTGGTCTATGTTTTAAATTACCTGAAATTCCATGTTGCTGATTCCCCCGTTTGCATGTATTATTGTGCTGTGAGTTCACATCATTTTGTGCGGGATAAGCAGGAGCCGGCGCTGATCGTGGCCAACGGTGCCTCGTGCAGCGACACCTTGCTGCATCAGCTTCTGGAATGGAATCCGTATGTGCTGGTGCTCGATCAGGCAATTCACCGCTTTATGGAGAAGGGGCTGAAAGCCGATGCCCTGCTGGGTGATTTCGACCGGAATCTTGATTTTGAAAGCATTCGTCAACGCCAGCATCCCATTGAGATCATTCATACCCCCGATCAGGAAAAGACAGATCTGGAAAAGGGTATTGAACACCTCATTCGTAACGGACATTCATCCGCAAACATCGTTTGGGCAACCGGACTTCGTGCCGATCACACCCTCAACAATCTCAGCAGCATGGCCAAATACAGCGATCGGATAAATCTGGTGATGCTCGACAACTGGAGCCGCATACTATGCCTGCCCCGTTCGTTTGAAAAATGGGTAGTAAAAGATTCCCTTCTTTCGCTTATGCCACTGGGCGTTGCCACCGGTGTGCGAACCGAAGGGCTGAAATACAATCTCAACCGGGAGGACCTTCACCTGAGCCTGCGTACCTCCAGCAGCAACCAGAGTGCAGGAGACGGATTTATTAAAATAGAACATACGGGCGGCCATTTGCTTTTAATGGAATGTCACGACGAATCGAATGAATCCTTTTAAGCAGATATAAATCAACAACCCGTACTTTTGCCTTATGAAGAAATTCCTTCTGCTTGCACTCAGCTGTGTGCTGATGCACGCAGCATCAAAGGCCCAGCGTAATTGTAACCTGGAGCTGAACATGGTGTCGCCCTATTACCAATCAGTCATTCAAAGGGGTGCCCCTGTGGATGTGATTGTGACCGTTAAAAACCTGGGCCCCGATACGGTGAAAGCCACTGACACCATTAATTATTTTATTGCCATCGACAATAACTACGTATATGTAGGCGCCTCCATTCTTGGACTGCGATCATCCGACATGGCGCTACCGGTGAACGGATCGCCCCAAACGATCAATGTCTTTAAACAGCTGATATTTCTTTCGCTGATCGTCGGGTATCACGACTTCTGTGTAGTGGCTGTGTTGCAGAACCACAGCACCGACAGTTGCCAGGATACGCTGACCGCCAACAATACCGCTTGTAAAAAAGTGTGGCTCAACAAGTTCCTGGTAGGCACCGGAACACAACTTGCCGTGCATCCGCTAACCCTGTATCCGAATCCGGCAACGGGCAGCATCCGCCTTGACTATACAATGCCGGCGATGCAACCGGTCAACATCACAATCTATAATGTACAGGGTATGGAATTGCAGCAATTCCGTACAAGCACCGATGGGGGCCATCAGCTCCGCGACCTCGACATATCCAAGCTCGAAAAAGGAATTTACTTTGTGCAGGTTAGCAACGGCGCTGAATCCCATACATTAAAATTCTGCAAACAATAGCAACTGCCTGTGTAAGCAATGCTTCACGCGTAAGCATTCGGTCACTAAATAATTTTAACAACCTTCGCCTGCTTGTTATTTAAAATTATTTTGTAGGTTTGAAACATTATAACCCATAACCCAACGTATCATGAAAAGATTATTTACTATTCTATCTCTCGTTTTAGTTTTTGCCTCGGTTAACGCCCAGCGTAAGACAGATCTTACAATCACCACTCTGGCCCCGGGAAAAGATAACATCATTAAAAACGGTAAACCATTTGATATTTCCGTGAATCTTAAAAACCTGGGCACCGATGCCACCAAAGGAACCGACACCCTGATTTTCTTCCCCCTGATCGATAACAACTACATCATGAGCGGTGGTGTTCCGTTAAGCAAAGCTTTCACAGGTTCTGCCCTGGCTTTACCGGTGAACGGCAGTGTGAATATCAATAACATGTGGACAGGTCTTACCTTTAACGGTTTGACGATTGACGGACAGCACGATTTCTGCGTAGGCGTAGTGATCACCAACCGCAGTGCCGACAGCGCCCGCGATAACAATACAGCCAACAACACCGGTTGTAACAAAGTATGGATGGACAAGTTCCCGGTAGGTATCAGCCAGATGACTGCCAACACCGTAGTGTTCAACAGCATTACCGTATCTCCCAATCCGGCTGCCGATGATATTAACCTGAATTACACCGTTGCCGATGCTTCGGATGTTACCATTTCGGTAAAGGATCTGCAGGGTCGTGAAGTGATCCGCGTGATCAATGAGAAAAAAGCCATGGGTATCTATTCTGAATCCGTAAATGTGGCTTCCTTGTCAACAGGCGTTTACCTCGTTGAATATATCACCGGCGATAAGGTTTTCACCCAGAAGCTGATCAAGAAATAAGGAATTTTTTCAATTCTCAAAACGGGCCCCGGACTACATTCCGGGGCTTTTTTGTTTTAATACCGGTGCGAAAACCGGACGGGAAAAAAAAGGCGGATTTAATCCGTGTATAATCTTTATTTTTACACCCCAATCCGCACCTTTATTATCATGTTGAATATCGTTCTCTTCGGCCCTCCGGGCGCAGGCAAAGGCACACAATCCACAAAACTTATTGAGAAATACAATCTTGTTCACCTAAGCACCGGTGATGTGTTCCGGGCCAATATAAAAGGTGAGACCGAATTGGGTAAACTGGCCAAAAGCTATATGGACAAAGGGCAGCTGGTGCCCGATGAAGTGACCATCAATATGCTGCAGAGTGAAGCCGACAAGCACCCGGGTGCCAAAGGCTATATCTTCGACGGATTCCCCCGCACCCATGCACAGGCCGAGGCCCTTGACCGTTTTCTGGCTACAAAAAATACCGGCATTACCATGATGCTGGCCCTGGAAGTGACCGAGGATGAACTCCGCGCACGCCTCCTTGAACGTGCCAAAACCAGCGGACGCGCCGACGATGCCGATCCGGCCGTGATTCAGAAACGCATTGATGTGTATAATGCCGAAACCGCTCCGGTGAAAGACTATTATGTGAAACAGCATAAATATACCGGCGTGCACGGGATTGGTGCCATCGATGAAATATTCAATGCACTCTGCCGCGAGATCGATAAAACAGCCGGAAAAAACTAACATCGTACAGAACCATTTGTAAATACTACCAGAATGCCCAAAGACAGTTCAATAAATTCGGTACTCATCATAGGCTCAGGCCCCATCATCATCGGTCAGGCCTGCGAGTTCGACTACAGTGGAAGCCAGGCCAGCCGCAGCCTCCGGGAAGAAGGAATAAAAGTTACGCTGATCAACAGCAACCCGGCCACCATCATGACCGACCCGGTGACTGCCGACCATATTTATCTGCTACCGTTAACGGTGCAAAGCATTGAGCAGATCCTGCAGGAACAACAGATCGATTGTGTGCTGCCTACCATGGGCGGACAAACCGCGCTGAACCTGTGCAAAGAAGCCGAAGAAATAGGCCTTTGGAAAAAATACAATGTGCGTATCATCGGTGTGGATATAAAAGCCATCGACACCACCGAGAACCGGGAATTGTTCCGTCAGCTTATGCACAAACTGGAAATTCCCGTACCGGCGAGTAAGACCGCCAACTCATTTCTGGAAGGCAAAGAGTTTGCTCAGGAGATCGGCTTTCCGGTTGTAATTCGTCCAAGCTTTACCCTGGGAGGCACCGGCGGTGGCTTTGTGAAGGAAAAGAAAGATCTGGATGAGGCCCTTAACCGCGGACTGAAAGCATCACCGATCCATGAAGTGCTGGTTGAAAAAAGTGTATGGGGATGGAAGGAGTATGAACTGGAACTACTGCGCGACAACCTGGATAATATTGCCGTGATCTGTACCATCGAGAATTTCGACCCGATGGGCATTCATACCGGCGACAGCATCACCGTAGCCCCGGCCATGACCCTGAGCGATACTGCATTTCAGAACATGCGTAACATGGCGTTTAAAATGATGCGCAACATCGGCAACTTTGCCGGAGGCTGTAATGTACAGTTCAGCATGAACCCCGATACGGAAGAGATCTACTCCATTGAGATCAATCCGCGTGTTTCACGCTCGTCGGCCCTGGCGTCCAAAGCAACCGGATACCCCATTGCTAAAATTGCCGCCAAGCTGGCCATTGGCTATAACCTCAGTGAGCTGAAAAATCAGATCACCAAAACCACCAGTGCCTTCTTCGAACCGAGCATCGACTATGTGATCGTGAAAGTGCCCCGCTGGAACTTCGATAAGTTCAAGGGCGCCGACCGCATCCTGGGATTGCAGATGAAAAGTGTTGGGGAAGTAATGGCCATCGGAAGAACATTTATTGAAGCCTTGCAGAAAGCCTGTCAGAGCCTGGAAATAGGACGCGACGGGTTGAGTGCCGATGGCAAACATAAACGTAAACTGGAAGAGATCATTGAAGGGCTGGAGAACCCTACCTGGAACCGGTTGTTCCTCATCAAGGACGCATTGAACATGGGTGTTCCCATCAATACCGTGCACAAGATCACCAAGGTGGATGTGTGGTTCCTGCATCAGATTCAGAAGCTGGTGCAGCTTGAGCAGGAGTTGCGTCGATACAACCTGCAGAACCTGCCCGAAGACCTGCTGTGGGAACTGAAAAAACACGGGTATGGCGATGTGCAG
>JBGAVF010000085.1:9852-10639 GCA_044228315.1 Bacteroidia bacterium
CAGATTGCATATATACTCGGCAACTGCACCGAAGACGATGTATATAACAAACGCAAGGATCTGAATATCACCCGCACCTATAAAATGGTGGATACCTGTGCCGCTGAGTTTCCGAGCGAAACCAACTATTTCTACAGCACGTACGAATCACCGGCCATCATCGAAACCTAAGCCGGAATAGATCCGGAATTAACGGATCCTGAAAATAAACTCTTTCTGAAACGTCTCGGTGTTTCTTCCATTATTGAAATCGAGCACTATCTTGTACTTGCCCCGGCCCGCCCAGATAATTTGTTTCGTGCCTTTTTCCTGATCGGTACACACCGACTGGTTTTGATCCCATGTCAGCTCCAGCACATCACCGGCATTCATAGGCAGCATTTCCGGAGGTGGCGGACACGGTAAAATGCCACAGGCACAATACCCGATCTGTGGTACCGGGTTCCATTCTTTTCCATTCCATTTGTACAACGCTAAAGGCGCCATCGGGTTCAGCCGCTGTACTTCCTGGCGGGAGGTGTTTTGCAGCATAAGCACTACTTTCTTCTTTGCCTTCACGCAGGAAGGTCCGTGCAGTGTTAATGAGTCTTTGGTTGCCGACTGGGCACCGGCACTCAGGGCCATCCATAAAAAAAGAAACGGTAACAGAATTCGCATGGATTGTAATGGTTTTTACGGGTCAAAAATACATATTCGTTATTGGTATTACTTCAATTCCTTCTCGGCCAGTTCCCGGTAAGGAACTTTTTTTATTTCACTCTCGATCCAGCGTGAAAAGTTAAAATAG
>JBGAVF010000086.1:0-3573 GCA_044228315.1 Bacteroidia bacterium
AGGTTTTCGGGCGACGACATAAAATCCCATGCTTCTTCTATGCTGATGGGAAGAAATTGGGAAGCGGTATGAATATGTATTGACATGCTAACAGTACAATGTGCAGCCGGTATTGTTTTATTATTTGGTAATAATTATGCGCTTCGCCTTCACATAGCGTTCCTTCCAGTACGGCCCGTCGATGGAGTCGATATGGATGCCTGCACTCACCGTGGCGCTTATGAACAGCACCTTTCCGTCTTTATTTTCAATGGCTATGCCCGAATGACCAATGGCGTTGCTTCGCATATTCGACCCTTTAAAAAATACCAGGTCTCCGGGCCGTATGTGTTGCCGGTCGATCTCTTTTCCCAGCAGGGCCTGTGCATCGGCTGTTCGGGGCAGCTTTATGCCGTGGTGTTTAAATACGTAGCAAACAAATCCGGCACAGTCGAAGCCGTTGGTGTCTTCACCGCCATACCGGTACCGTATGCCCAGGTAGGTTTTGGCTTCAGCCACAATGCTGTCGGCTTTATTCCGCATCACTACGGTGTCGGTATCGCGGTGGGTGGTGTCGGGTGCCGGCTTTACTATTTTGGCCGTGGTTTTCTTAGCCTGCTTTTTCGGCTTGCCTTTCTGCGAGCAACCGGTGATCACCGGCAGCAGAAAAAGTACCAACAGGAAGGTGCGGAGAAGCAAAACGGCTGATGATTTCATAAAGCAACGGTAAAGATACATAACGAAGGAGATACCTAAAAGGTATCCTCGTTGTCGTCTTCGCTTTGGGTAAGCATGCTGCTCATCAGGTCGGAGAAGGTCATCTCCGCATCGCTCACGTTTTTGCTCAGCTTGTTGAATTCGGCGAGGCCGTGCAATATGAATTCCATCATCACATACCGGTCGGCATCGTGCATCACGGGGTGATGCCGCTCCTGGGTTTCTTTCAGGTCGCTCACCGCATCGAGGCGGGCGCGGTATTCCGCATCGGGTGTATCGGAGGTGATGAACAAGGTATGCTGGTGAAACCAGGAAATTATTTTTTCGTAAGGTCCGTTGGCGCGCTGTTTTGTTTTGGCCAGTTTGTTGGGGTCAGGAAAGAATTTCAAGAACTCGGTACGAATGGCTTTCCCTATCAGGTTCTGGGCCACGTTATGCACGCCTTCCACTTCACCTTCATACACCAGTTCCACCTTACCGGTGATGCTGGGAATTATACCCATGAGGTCGCTGATGCGGATAAATTCATTTTCGGTATCGTGCATCAGCATGCGCCGGTAAGCTGTGCTGTACAGGTTCTCAAGGGCGCTGATGGTGAGACGGGCACTCACACCGCTCTTCTTATCAATGAACTCACTTTCACGGGCTTCAAATGCCACCTGTTCAATAAGGGTTTTCAGCAGCGGTGCACAGTAGATGCGTTCTTTTACTTCGGGTTCTATATGTGCTTCCTGCTCGGTGATCTGACGGGCAATGTCGATCGTTTTCGGGTAGTGTGTCAGTATCTGGGAGTCGATACGGTCTTTCAGCGGGGTTACGATGCTGCCCCGGTTGGTATAGTCTTCCGGATTGGCAGTGAAGATGAACTGCACATCAAGAGGCATGCGCAGTTTGAAGCCGCGTATTTGTATATCGCCTTCCTGCAGAATATTGAAAAGGGCCACCTGAATGCGGGCCTGCAGGTCGGGCAGTTCGTTGATCACGAACAATCCCCGGTGACTGCGGGGAATCAATCCGAAGTGGATCACACGTTCATCACTGTAAGGCAGTTTCAATGAGGCAGCCTTTATGGGGTCCACGTCGCCGATGAGGTCGGCTACCGACACATCCGGGGTCGCCAGCTTTTCGGTATAGCGTTCGTTGCGGTGGATCCAGTCGATGGGGGTGTTGTCGCCTTCTTTTTCTATCAGGTCTTTGGCGAAGCGGCTGATGGGATGAAACGGGTCGTCGTTGATCTCCGAGCCTTTTACAATGGGCATATACTCATCGAGCAGGTGCAGCATGAGGCGGGCCATACGCGTCTTGGCCTGACCACGCAGTCCCAGGAAAATAATGTTGTGACGCGAAAGGATGGCTTGTTCCAGTTGCGGGATCACCGATTTCTCATAGCCCTGTATGCCTTCGAAGAGCACCGTATTTTCTTTCAGGGCCTTCATTAAATTATGACGCATCTCGTCTTTCACAGAACGCGATACATATCCGGTGTTTTTCAGTTCACCGAAAGTGGTTGCTAATTTCATAGGTACAATAACAAGAGGATGCGGAATATGTTTGAAAAACGAAGAAGAACAGCAGCGGGCCGGTGTATTATTTGAACAAACCGTGCAGTTCGCGTTCTATTTTGTTGATGATCTCGCCCAGATCTTCTTTTTTCTCGGCGAAGTTCACGTTGTCGATATCGATGATGAGCAGCTTGCCGTCTTTGTATTTGCTGATCCAGGCTTCGTAACGTTCGTTCAATCGCTTCAGGTAATCGAGGCGAATGCTGTCTTCGAAGTCGCGGCCCCGTTTCTGTATGTTGTTCACCAGGGTAGGGATGCTGGCACGCAGGTAAATAAGCAGGTCGGGTCCTTTGATCTGGGATTTGATGGTTTCGAAAAGCTGTGAATAGGTTTCGAAGTCGCGGGTGCTCATGAGGCCCATGGCGTGCAGGTTGGGCGCAAAGATGTAGGCATCTTCGTAGATGGTGCGGTCCTGTATCACTGTCTTGGTCTTGTCTTTTTTAAACTGTACCAGGCTGTTGAAACGGGAGTGCAGGAAGAAGATCTGAAGGTTAAAGCTCCAGCGTTGCATATCGTTATAAAAATCTTCGATGTACGGGTTATTATCAACCTCCTCAAATTGCGGATGCCAGTTATAATGTTTCGAGAGCAGGTTGGTAAGAGTGGTTTTACCGGCTCCTATGTTTCCCGCGATAGCGATATGCATGATGGTGTTTTTTATTTTTTGTGCTAAAATAATTTCTTTTGGGATACCTGCGATGAAGACCCGGAAAAAAAACGGCGGTACTTATTCACAACAGGACCGCCTTCGTGAATAAAAATCAATAAAACTTGCGAAAGCCGATGATCTCGCGCATTTGTTTTACGGTGGCAGCCCCGCTCTCGTGGGCCTTTTCAGCGCCGAGTTTGGCTACCTTGCCCAGGTAGTCTGCGTCTTTGCTGATCTCTTCAATGCGGGAGCGCAGGGGAGTGATGAAGCGGATCATATCTTCCACCAGCTGCTTTTTCATTTCTCCGTACCATTTGCCTTCTCCGGCGTTCCATTTTCCCACGAAATAGTTGAGTGTATCTTCCGTGCTTACCAGTTTGAACAGGCTGAAGATATTTTCGATCTCGGGTGAGAAGGGCTGGTTGGGTTCGGTGGGTCCCAGATCGGTTTTGGCGGCTTTTATTTTCTTTTCAATGGCTTTGTCGTCGTCGATGAGGAAGATGGCGTTCATGCCGGTATCGCTCTTGCTCATTTTGCCGGTGCCGTCGAGGCCCGGTACTTTTATCAGCGACTTCCCGAAGTTGAACGCGGTAGGTTCGGGCAGGAAGTTAACCTTGTACATGTTGTTGAAACGCTGGGCGTAGTCGCGGGTCATCTCCAGATGCT
>JBGAVF010000086.1:3606-10403 GCA_044228315.1 Bacteroidia bacterium
GATCTTTGCCAACGGGTACGTAGTTGGCACGGTGAATGAGGATGTCGGCGGCCATGAGCACAGGGTAGGTGAGAAGTCCGGCATTTACGTTGTTGGGCTGGGTACGTACCTTGTCTTTAAAGCTGGCGCTGCGTTCCAGTTCGCCCAGGTAGGCATTCATATTCAGCAGCAGATACATCTCAGCAGTTTCGGGCAGGTCGCTTTGCATGTATATGGCCGACTTCTCCGGATCGAGTCCGCAGGCCAGGTATTCTACCAGCACCTGTTTCACGTTGGCGTGGAGGTCGGCCGGGTTGGGATGCGTGGTGAGGGAATGGTAGTCGGCAATGAAAAAGTAGCAGGCATGGGTATCCTGCATGCGGAGGAAGTTCTGCATGGCGCCAAAATAATTTCCGAGATGCAGGTTCCCGGTAGGACGAATGCCGCTGACAACGATTTCTTTCATAGGGCGGCAAAAATAATTAAAAATGGTAGATGGTCGATGGTCGATGGTACCCCGAAGCGATCGGGGCAGGGAACGCACCCCGATGATAAATATTGGAACAGGAAATTTGCCTTTGGATATTGCATTTGTAGAGACGGATGATTATCCGTCTCACCGGATGCCAAATTTCTCGCACCCCGAAGCGATCGGGGGCAGAGAACGCAGAGCGATAATAGCTATTGAAGAACCGGAATAATTTTCAATCACATCAAATTCACCTTTGAATATTGCATTTGTAGAGACGGATGATTATCCGTCTCACCGGATGCCAAATTTCACGCACCCCGAAGCAATCTGGGGCAGAGAAACGGTCATTATGTATTTCACAGCCAGAGGCATTGCTGGATGATTTTCGTATAGAAGAATCAGCAGGCCACTCTTCGACGGGCTCAGAGTGACATGACGTTTTTATTTTGTTTTTCTGAAATCCATCGAAGGCAGACTCAGGCGGAAAGGGTCGACAGGACTGATGTTGTTTGAAGATCAGCGGGCCATCCTTCGGCTACGCTCAGGATGACAAACCGTTTTATGAGCTTGGTAAAATCCGCCTAAGGCGGACTCGGCATGACACACATCTTTTACCGGCACACTTCGATCCGCTTGTCTGCTAATGGCGGACTCAGCATGATATATCCTTTTCACTCTTCACCATCTACCAAATCCTTATCTTGCCATCATGATACGGTTCCTGATTCAGAAACGAAATCCTGCCTCTTTGTTTTTCATTGTGGCCTTCTTTTTTTTGCCTTATTCCATGAGGGCCCAAAAGGCCGACAGCATTCCCTACCATGCAGCACAACTACGTCTGCTCCTCGACCGGGCCCAGCACATGACACCGGCTGAAACGGCCGGTTACAACGAGGATTATTCCACGCAAACCGACAGCGTGGATATGAATGCAAAGATCCTGGAACAACTTACCGTGATCCTTACTTCTCCTGCCATCGTGCAGTACAACCTCGACAGCCTCCTCCGTCACGAAATGCTGCAGATCTGCTTTTCAGACGACAAACGCCTGTGGATCTTCTCCTGGTATGAAAACACCGGAGGCACATTCCGCAGTTATGTAAGCGTAATTCATTACCGTACCGCCTCCAACCAACCCCGGGTTTTCAGTTCCTACCAGCCGGAGTCTCAGGAAGATCTTATAAGCAGCTATGGTGCCTCTTTTCATCAGGTGAGTAAACTCCGTACCAAAAATAGCAACCTGTATGTGTGCCTCGGACTTGTGATCGGTTGCAGCACCTGTTGCAGTGAACTGGCTTCCGTTATTGAACTTAAAAACGATACGATCAATCTCAGCTACCCGGCTTTCCGTGGGGATCTGGAAGGTCAAACCTCCCCCACGTTTGATCTGGAATCGCGATGCGGAGATATTGAAACGTTTTCTTTCAACCCGAAAAAACAAACGCTTACGTATTCATACATACCCGATGATCTGACGCCGGTGAAAGATGCAAACAACCACGCGCGTCAAAAGAAAGTTCTGCGCTTTAACGGCATCATGTTTACCGAATAAACGGGGGTTTCTTTCCCCATGCATTTTTTCTTTTCTTTGCTCACCCGTACCGAATGACATCCGCAAAACTGCATTTCCCCAACCTCAACGGACTGCGATTTATCGCGGCCTTTCTGGTGATCGTGGGGCACTTTCACCAAACACGGGCCAACTTCGGATTATCCAGTATCTGGGACAATACCATCATTCAGGGGTTCGGTGAAGAAGGGGTCAATATCTTTTTTGTGCTGAGCGGCTTCCTCATCACCATCCTGCTGCTGCAGGAAAAAAAAGTATCACAAACCATCTCCCTCAAAAATTTCTACGCCCGTCGTATCCTGCGCATCTGGCCCCTGTATTTCCTCATCATCGGTTTCTGCTTCTTTGCTGTGCCGCATATCGATGCCCTCTACGTGCCGGGCATGAGCATCAACGCATCCCACTTCTGGCACAGCCTTATGGTGTTTGCCTGTATACTACCTTCGTTCGCTATGCACCTGTTCGGACAAATTCCGCTGGCTACCATGACCTGGTCGATCGGTGTAGAGGAAGTGTTTTATCTCATCACGCCCCTGCTGTTGAAATATGCACGCCGTGCCTTGCCGGTGTTTGTCTTGTTCTCCCTGCTCTTTCTGTTTCTGGGTAATGGCTTCATCCAAAACCCAACGGGCAACCGATGGCTGGGTGTGCTCATCCTCTTTCTGGCCGACCTTCGGCTTACCTGTCTGGGACTGGGCTCTATTGCGGCCATTCTTTATTTCAACAATCCCTTGTTTGTGAAGAAGTGGCTCATGAATATCCCCGTGCAGGCAGTTGCTTATATCCTGGCTCTGGATTATATACTGCGTTTGTACGAACCACCACTGTTCTCCAATGAAATATTCTCATTGCTCTTTGCTGTGATCGTGTTGAATCTGGCCGCAAATCCTGCCTCCTTCATTCGCCTTACGCATCCCGTGCTGGAGTATCTGGGGAAGATATCGTATGGCATTTATATGTTTCATATTTTCCCTATTGTGTTGCTGTGCAACGTTTGGCCCGATGGAAACAGCTGGCTCGTTTTCCTTCTCGACATAGGCATCACCATTGCACTGGCGGCCTTATCCTATCATTATTTCGAGAATTATTTTCTGAGGCTGAAGAAGCACTTTCACAAAGGCTGAACAGTTACTTTTTCACTGTGATCCGGATATGTGCCGTGCGGCCCTTGTCGTCGGTACAGCTGATCTTATACGCGCCGGGCTGGGGTTTGAAAAAGGTTTTGGCATCGGGCATGGCCTTGCAGAAGAACTGGTCGTTCAGATACCAGTAAACGTTCTTCACCTCATTGGTGACCTCGCAGGTGAGTTGCAGTTTGTCTTCCAGGTTCCGGTCCACAATATACTCCATGCCATCTACCGGGAAGGTGATCTTAGGAGCATGCTCTTTCGAGATGCGCTGGCACATACCCGGTTACCGGCATACAGTAATTGCAATAGCTAAGGGAGGAATCGGCATTCACATACACTTCTTTCAGGTGTTCGCAATGTTCGGTGGAACTGATGCCGGGCAGAAACATATCGATGACGGTGTTATCGCAGAAGGAAGAAGGCAGGTTACCGCTTTCGCTGCATACCAGGCGGAAGTCGACCGAAGCCGGGGCCACGAACCATTCGGTACGGTTGAAATAGTCGATGGCGTTGAAGATCTCGAACAGGAGCGGGGTGGCCATCTCCGAACCGCTTAGTTCCGATTTACCCGTGCCGTCGAAATTACCTACCCAAACGCCTACCGTATAATTTTTATTGAAGCCAATACTCCAGGCATCGCGTCGCCCGAAGCTGGTGCCGGTTTTCCAGGCTACCTTTACTTTTAATGCATTATCGGCTCCGCTGGGCAGGTCGGGGCGTGTGAGCTTGCACAGTATGTTGGTGAGCATATACGCCGAGGCATCACTGATGAGCGGTATCTTCAGCGTATCGGAGGGCATGGTTTTCAGGTACGAAACTTTTGACCATACCCCTTTATTGGCAAAGCAACGGTACAGGTTGGTGAGTTCCATGAGCGTCACACCGCAACCGCCCAATGCGGCTGATAAGCCGAGTTCGCTCTTGTGTTTGCCGATCCATTGAAACCCGGCCTGTTCCAGCTTCTGTGTAAAGTTTTTCACGCCCACCTCATTCAGCATCTTCACGGCCGGCACGTTGAGCGAATTCTCCAGGGCCCTTTCTACTGTAACCTGTCCGTTGAATATTCTGAAATAATTTTCGGGCGAATAGCCGTTGAAATTTACCGGTACATCGGTGATGAGTGTCATAGGGGTGCATAATCCCGCATCGAAGGCCATGGCATAGATGAGGGGCTTTAAGGCACTGCCGGGCGATCGGTTCGCGATCACACCGTTCACCTGTCCGTGGTTGGCGTCATCATCAAAGTCGTTGCTGCCGGCATAGGCAATAATTTTCCCGGTGGCATTTTCCATCACCACCACCGAGGCGTTGTTGATGCCGTGTGTCTTCCACCGCTTCATGTAACTGCTGCTCAGCGATTCGATCTTGCTTTGTTTTCCGGCATCAATAAATGTTTTAAGAATGGATTCACGGGGCTGGTATTTTTTCAGCCACAACGAATAGTGAGGTGCCACCTTCGGCAGGGCATGCCTTTCCATCTCCAGGGGCTCGTCGAGGGCATCGGCCAGCACATCATCGCGAAACACACGATGCTTTTTAAAATACCGCAGCCACTGGTTGCGCGATGCCAGCAACGCTTCACTATTGGCCCCCGGCTTCAGGCTGTTGGGCCGGTTGGGGATGATGCACAGCGTGGTGATCTCACCCACGCTGAGGTGGTTGGCGTTCTTCTGAAAATAGATGAGCGCGGCCGATTTCACGCCTACAATATTTCCTCCGTACGGCACCAGATTGAGATACATACGGAAGATCTCTTTTTTGCTGTAGTGCCATTCGAGTTGCAGGGCACGAAAACTTTCCAGGAATTTATTCAGATAAGTGCGGGGGGCAGGATCGAGCAAACGTACCACCTGCATAGTGATGGTGCTGGCTCCCGAGGTGCGTTTCCGTTTCAGTATATTATTGAAGAAGGCCCGCACCATGGCCAGTGGGTTTATGCCGGGATGGTAGTTGAAATACCGGTCCTCTTTAGCCAGAAAGGCTTTCTTCAGTTCAGGCGATATATCGCTCTCTTCCATAGGCAATCGCCACATATCGTCTTTGCTTAGGAAGGCCGAAAGGGTTTCGCCGTTGCTTCCCTGCACCAGGGTGGAATAGGATATCTGTGGCTGAAAGGGAAAGAGGAAGTCGAGAAGTATGAAGAGCAACAAGGCCAGGCCAATACCTATGATTGTTTTTCGCACCGGAAACCGGGTGAATTTGTTTCGCACCCATATCCAAACGGTTTTCCATCGATTCATACAAAAAGCATGTCTGTCTTACAGAATTTTCATTTCGGTACGGCGGTTCTTCGCCTTGTTCTCGGCAGTAGTATTGGGAACCACCGGTTTCTGATCTCCGTAGCCTTTGGAGGAAAGGCGTGATGCGTCTACGCCTTTTTGTATCAGGTAAGTCACCACGGCTTTGGCCCGGTTCTCCGAGAGTTTCTGATTGCTCATCTTATCACCGGTATTGTCGGTATGTCCGCTGATCTCGAGTTTCACGGTGCCGTTGGTTTTCAAAAAGGCAAACACCTTATTCAGCTCGGCCATCGACTCAGGTTTCAGATCCGACTTATTGGTCTCGAAAAAGATATTGTTCAGCACCACACTTTCACCGGCCACAATGGGTTTGAGTTGCACATCTTTCTGCATAGGGGTATTCACGCCGGTAACTTTCAGGGAGAAGTTTTCGGAGTAGAACAAATACCCGTCGGCCGATACGTTCAGTGCGTAGTTCTTATTCGGGGGCAGACAAATTAAATATTCCCCGGTGGTGCTGTTGTTCTGCACCTGGGAGGCGATTTGCCCGGTCTCCAGGTCGATGAGCTGAATGCGGGCGGCCACGATCTTTCCGGTTTTTATGTCCGTCACCGTTCCTTTCAGATAGGCCACGGCACCGGGTTGTGCTTCTTTATACAATTCAAAGGTATAGATGTCGATATTGTTATGCTCGGTGGCATCTTCCCGTGCGTAGTAGGCGGTATGACCGTTGGCGCTCAGCACAAACCCCGATTCGGTGTTGGGCGTGTTGATGGCATAGCCCAGATTCACGGGTGTGCCCCATTCACCTTTTTCATTTTTATGTGAATAGAAGATATCGAGTCCGCCCATGCCCGGATGTCCTTCCGAAGAGAAGAAGAGGGTGTTGCCATCGGCATAGATGAATGGGGTGAATTCGCGGTAGGGGGTATTGATGGCCGGGCCGAGGTTGCGGGCATCGGTCCACTTGTCGTTGCTGTCGAGGGTGCTGTACCAGATGTCTTCCGAACCCAATCCGCCGGGGCGTGTGCTAAGCCAGTAGAGGGTGCGGCCGTCGGCGCTGAGGGAAGGGTGGGAGTCCCACCATTTGGAGTTGATCTTGGGGCCGGCATTGAACGGCTTGCTCCACACGTTGCCCTGCAGGTACGAGAAATAAATATCGTGACTGCCGTAGTTCTCATCGGGCTTGTTGCTGCTGTAAAAAATGTATTGCCCGTTGGAAGAGATGCACAAGGCTCCTTCATTATACCGGGTATTGATGAGGTTGCTGATGGGCAGGCTCGGGGTCCACTGGTTGTCGGGTGTTTTGTGTGTGATGTAAATATCTTCCTGTTCAAAATTTACCAGCCTTGAAAAGATAAGGGTTTGTTCATCGGCTGAAACGGAAGGGAAGTATTCCGGCACCC
>JBGAVF010000087.1:0-10400 GCA_044228315.1 Bacteroidia bacterium
CAAAGGCCGCGGTGGCCTCGGTGGTGGCACTTTCCCAGGCCGGTTCCAGCTCTTCTTCTTTCCAGATGATACGCATACCGCGTCCACCGCCACCGGCGGTTGCTTTTATAATTACCGGATAACCGATCTTTTTGGCTACTTCTTTGGCTTCTTCTACATTCTCAAGCAAGCCATCGCTGCCCGGAATGCAGGGCACCCCGGCTTTCTTCATCGTTTCCTTGGCGTTGCTTTTATCACCCATCTGGTTGATCTGTTCGGGTGTGGCGCCAATGAACTTGATGCCATGTTTGGCACAGATGCCACTGAATTTTGCATTCTCGCTTAAAAAACCATAGCCCGGATGAATGGCATCGGCATTGGTGATCTCGGCGGCTGCAATGAGGCTGGGAATATTCAAATAGGATTGAATGGATGGGGGCGGTCCAATGCATACTGCTTCGTCGGCAAACCGTACATGCAGACTTTCTTTATCGGCAGTGCTGTACACCGCTACCGTTTTTATACCCATTTCCTTGCAGGTACGAATAATTCGTAATGCAATTTCTCCGCGGTTGGCGATCAGTATTTTTTTGAACACGTTACTTGCTGATTTATTGAATTTAAAACCATGCCTGTGCATAGGATACTACCCGTAACACCGGCAAGGTTTTTACCTTATACTAAAAAATTAATTGGGCTCTACTATGAACAAAGGCTGGTCGAATTCAACCGGTGTAGAATTTTCAACCAAAATCTTCACGATCTTACCACTCACTTCACTCTCGATCTCGTTGAAAAGCTTCATGGCCTCAATGATACAGATGGTTTTACCCGGCTTTATCACGTCTCCTTCATTCACGAACGACGGTTTATCGGGTCCGGAAGCACGGTAGAAGGTGCCGATCATAGGGGCTTTAATAATGATCTGCTTGGAGCTTTCAGCGGCTGGTGCCGGCGGAGGCGTTGCGGCCGGTGCTGCCGGAGGAAGATTCGCCGGATGATGTGAAACCGGCGCATGATGCACAGGAGCAGCCTGTACAACCGGCGCTGTGGCATACGTTACGGTTTTCTCATTCTTTTTTATAGAAAGCTTGAAGTCTTTTTTTTCAATGCTTACTTCGTCAACGCCTGAATCAGATACTAACTTGATCAGATGCTGGATTTCTTTAATTTCCATTGGGTTAGATTTTTTAAAACGTTTCAAAAGTAGAAAAATAGTTCAAATTGCAAAAAAACTTCCGTCAGGCTTTGCAAAACGGCCTGTTTCGTGTATCGGGCAGTATGGCTTTACCACACCTGCAACCTTTGAAGCGGATCTGCCGATTGGTGATTATAGAAGCCGGTATAAAAAGAGATACATATCTGCCATTACATGATGCGTTGTACAATGCATGCTATTACTGGCACATACTGTGGATGAAGGCAATGGATACGATGAAGGGATTCTCGGTATGAAGGCTATGAAGGACAGGGAAATTGCACGTGGAAAAGGGGGAACAGGCGTACCGAAAATTATTCATTTCGTAATGTATTAAAAAATTGCCCACGTATCAGAATATTTTATATTTGCAAACCAAGAAAATATAATTTTACAATAATCAAACCATTAATTTAATTTTTTCGCGTTATGGCAAACACACCCAAAACTGCTCCAAAGCCGGGAGCTTCATCAAAGAATGTAAACCTGCCTCTGGCTTTGATAGTTATCCCAGCATTATTTGTTCTCAGTTTGCTGATATTTACGTTCGTGTTCGGCGACGGCAGTCACTTCCAGGACGGAAATAACCAGGGACACCCGCTGAAGGGAGACTATTTTGGACAGGTATATAAAGGCGGTATCATTGTGCCGATCCTGATGACGATGTTCCTTACCGTTATCACGTTTATCATCGAGCGTTTCATCACCATTTACAAAGCGAAAGGTTCGGGCTCAACCCTGAAGTTTGTGCGCGACATAAAGCTGGCCCTTGCCGCTAACAATATTGATGAAGCCATCCGCAAATGCGATGCGCAACGCGGTTCAGTGGCCAATGTAGTGCGTGCCGGACTGGTGCGTTACAAAGCAGTGGCCGCCGATACCGTTGAAAATAAAGAACACAAACTGGAAGCCATTCAGAAAGAACTGGAAGAAGCCATCACCCTGGAGCTTCCTATGATGGAGCGTAACCTCGTAATTCTGGCAACCATTGCATCCATTGCCACACTCTTCGGACTCCTCGGAACGGTATTGGGTATGATCCGTTCCTTTGCTTCCCTGGCAGCTGAAGGCGGTAGCGGTAGTGCGGAAGAACTGGCCACAGGTATCTCCGAGGCGCTGATCAACACGGCTCTGGGTATCGGTACCTCAGCATTCGCCATTGTATTCTACAATATCTTCACCACACAAATCGACAAGCTGACATACAGCATCGATGAGGTAGGTTTCAGTATTGTTGCATCTTTCAAGGCCAACTATTAATTTTTCCGGTATTCCGGTAACATTGCCTGCCTGCAGGCGTATAATTACCGGTAACGGAGTTTCCCTTTCCTGTAGCCAGGAGATTAATAAACAAGTAGGTTTTAAAGTATAAAATACAATGCCTAAAGTAAAAATACCAAGGAAAAGTACCGCCATCGATATGACGGCGATGTGTGACGTGGCATTCCTGCTGCTCACCTTCTTTATCCTTACTACAAAATTCAAACCCAAGGATCCGGTGGTTGTTGATATCCCCTCATCGCACGGCAAGCCGATAAAGGATAAAAATATCATCATGATCACTGTGGCAAAAGAAGGGCAGGTTTTCTGGGATACCGAAAACACCCTGATGCGTGAAAAAACACTGGAAGAGATGGGCCGGCGCTATAAAATGGAATTCACGGCCGAAGAGGTGAACGAATTCAAGAAAGCCGGTGCCGTGGGAGTGCCCATGAAAGACCTGAAAGGATGGCTGGCCCTGCGCGCAGAAGCCCGTGCCCAGCTCCCGATCAAAGGTATTCCATTGAACGACTCCACCCTGGTAGGTAACGAACTGGCCGACTGGGTGATCGCATCCCGCCTCAGCAATCCCGAAGCCCGACTCGCGGTAAAAGGTGATAAGGAAACAGGATATATGGCCATGCGCGCCGTTATCAATACATTTCAGTTAAAAAATATTTTCCGTTTCAACTTTGTTACTTCCCTGGAAGGAAAAGAAGAAACAGCCGCAACCGAAAAAAAATAAAACAACACCGCTATGGCAGAAATGAGTTCCGACTCCGGAGGGGGTAAAAAGAAACATAAGTTTATCTTAACGGAAGGCGGGTCGCGTGCTAAAAAAGTAAGCACCCGTGTCGATATGACACCCATGGTGGATCTGGGTTTCCTCCTGATCACCTTCTTTATTTTCACCACCACCATGAGCAAACCCTCATCGATGGAAGTGAACAAGCCGGACACCAAAGACAAACCGGATAAGCCCATTGAGGTGCCAGAGTCACACACCATGACCGTGATGATGGGAAAAGATAACAAGGTGTACTACTACTTCGGTATCAACAACCCGGATAAAGGCAAGATCCCTCAGATCAATATTACCGATTATTCGGAAGGAGGCATTCGCCGCGCGCTGCTTGAAAAAGACAAGGAAGTACGGGCCCGCTCCGGATATACCGACCCCAACATGGCCGATTACGCAAAGAACGGGGCCATCGTCATTATAAAACCGTGTAAGAATTCTACCTATAAAAACCTGGTGGATATCCTCGACGAAATGAAGGTGACCAACATTAAAACCTTTGCCCTGGCAGAAATAGCACCCGTTGATGAGGAATTGCTTGAAAAAAGTAAACTGAATCAATAAAAACACATTTACCTTACCCGGCTCAGGGTTATAAAACATAACAAACGAATTATTCATATCATGAATATCTCCGACATAAGCAAAGCCTCCTTCGACGATCTGGTATTCGAATTCCGGAACAAGAATTACGGGGCTTATTTTTTACGCAAGATATATAACAAGAATCTGGTGACCAGCGCTGGCATAGCCACCGGACTGTTTCTGTTATTCATCGCCATCCCTACCATTATCAACGCCATTTCTACGGCTAAAGCAGACGACAAGAAAATGGATCTCTCGGAAGTGGATCTGGCTCCGCCTCCACCGGAAGATAAAACCGAACCACCTCCGCCGGAAGTGGAACCACCGCCTCCCCTGAAAAGTACCATACAGTTCACCCCTCCTGAACCGGTGGAAGATAATAAGGTAACGGAAACCCGTATGACCACCACCGATGATCTGAAGGACCTCGACATCAGTAATAAAACGGAAGAAGGGGATAAGAACGGTGTTGACCGCAGCCTCCTCGATGAGAATGTAGGGAAAGGTCCGGTGCAACAGGAAGACAATCAGGTGTACACGTATGTGGAACAAATGCCTGAATTCCCGGGTGGTGAAGCGAAACTGCTGAAATACCTCGCCGACAATATTAAATACCCGCCGATGGCTTCGGAAAATGATATCCAGGGACGCGTGATCATTGAGTTCGTGGTGGATGCCAATGGCAAAATCACCAACGCCAAAGTAGCCAAAGGCATTGGCTTCGGTTGCGACGAAGAAGCCCTGCGTGTAGTGAAAAGCATGCCTCCATGGAACCCCGGCCGGCAAAACGGACGCTCGGTAAATGTAAATTACCGTGTACCGGTGAAGTTCACCCTTCGTTAAGAGATACAATACAGTAAAAAAGCAAAGCCGTTCGGTACACCCGGGCGGCTTTTTTTATGCAAACAGGCTGATAAAAATCATGCCCCGGAGTATGTATTCTATCGTTTAGCCGTTTTCTATTTCATGTTTTAATTCTACTTTTGCATGAAAGAAATTTTTACTGATATGACAACATCTTCGCAGCCAATACCGCAGCCAACCGATTTTCTTCCCCTGCAAGGAACCGACTATATTGAATTGTATGTGGGCAATGCCAAGCAGGCCGCTCATTATTACAAAACCGCCTTCGGTTTCCAGAGTCTGGCGTATGCCGGTCCGGAAACAGGCGTTCGCGACCGTGCCAGTTATGTGCTGGTGCAGGACAAGATCCGATTGATGCTCACCACACCCTTGCATTCCGATCATCCCATCAACGAGCATATCAGAAAGCACGGAGACGGTGTGAAAGTGCTGGCTCTGTGGGTGGACGATGCCTACGATGCTTTTGAGCAAACTACCAAACGCGGCGCCAAAGCGTATATGGAGCCCACCACACTGAAAGATGAGAACGGGGAAGTACGCATGAGCGGGGTTCATACCTACGGTGAAACCGTGCACCTGTTCATTGAACGTAAAAACTATAACGGTCCGTTCATGCCCGGCTTCCGCAAATGGGAAAGCAGCTATAACCCGGAACCTACCGGCTTGCTTTATATCGATCATTGCGTGGGGAATGTGGACTGGAACCGTATGAACCCGGTGGTGAAATGGTATGAAGAGGTGATGGGATTTAAAAACATATTGTCGTTTGATGATAAAGACATCAGCACCGAATACTCGGCCCTGATGAGTAAAGTAATGAGCAACGGAAACGGTTATGTGAAATTCCCGATCAATGAGCCGGCCGTAGGAAAGAAAAAATCGCAGGTAGAAGAATACCTGGAATTTTATGAAGGCGAAGGCGTGCAGCATATTGCCGTAGCCACCAATGATATCGTGGACACCGTACGTAAAATGATGGCCCGGGGGGTAGAATTTTTGAAAGTGCCATCTACCTACTATGATGAACTCTTCGAACGGGTGGGTAAAATTGATGAAGATATTGAACCGCTGCGCGAACTGGGCATTCTGGTGGACCGCGACGATGAAGGCTATCTTTTGCAGCTTTTTACCAAGCCGGTAGAAGACCGTCCGACCCTGTTCTTCGAGATCATTCAGCGCAAAGGTGCCAAATCATTCGGAAAAGGAAACTTTAAGGCCCTCTTCGAATCGATAGAGCTGGAACAGGCCCTCCGCGGTAACCTGTAATGCTTCCTTACGGGGAACCTCTCTTTTTAATTTACAATAAACGGTAAGGCATTCGCCATGAAACTTGCTGAACATTTACAACGTCAGGATGTGCAGCATTTTATGCAGGAACATGCTCAGGCCAATCCATCAAAGCTGGCACTGAAGTATGGTGGGAAAGTGAGTTTCAATCTGGCCTTCATTGCCCAGCAACTCAGTCTGAGGCAAAAAGCCATTCAGAAGATCCCGGAATTTATTACCCCGCATACCGTGCTGCTCCCCAAGCTGTATGAGCAATGCACATCAGAGGCAGTGGCCCGATACAAATCCACCCTTATTCATGGTAAAACATTGCTCGATGCCACTGCAGGATTGGGTGTGGATGCTTTTTACATAGGCCGCAACTTCACGTCGGTCACTTGCCTGGAAGCCAGTGAAGAACATGCAGAGGTGCTGGAGAATAATTTTAAGGCATTGCATTTTACAGCGGAGATTATACAAACGCAGGCCGAATCCTTTCTTGCTGAAACCCAACGCACCTTCGATGTATTATATATTGATCCCGACCGACGGCCCGATGCGGGGCAACGGGTATCCGGGTTGCAGCAATCGGTACCCGATGTGATTGCGTTGTTACCTCTCATATTGAGCAAGGCGAAGGAATGCTGGCTGAAAGTTTCACCCATGGCCGATATTCAGGATTGTGTCACGATGCTGCAAAACAAAGTGCAGCATGTATATGCCATTGCCTCGGAGGGAGAGATGAAGGAACTTCTTTTTCAACTTACCCATGCTGAAACCGATGCGGTGCATTTGACCGCAGTAAATCTGGTACACGGAGAGCCGGTGGCTTTTCACGGTCGCCTCCGGTATCAGGAAACCACACTTTCCACAAATGTAAAGGAGTATTTCTTTGAGCCAAATACGGCACTGATAAAATCACGTCTGGCCTTTGCGTATGCCGGCGAAAACGGTCTCTCGGCCCTGTACCCCAACGGCATGTATTTTACGTCTTCTGTGGATCCCGGAAGCCGGTTCGGACGTTCCTTTCAGGTGGTAAAAGCCATGCCGTACAAGGAAGAACTTATACGAGGATTTTTGAAAGAGCAGGAGATTTCGAAAGCCAATATTGCCTGCCGAAACTTCTTCGACAGCCCCGAAAAAGTGTCTGCCCGTTTCCGGGTAAAGGATGGAGGGGACTGGTACCTCTTCTGCTATTGCGATGCCCTTAAAAATCCAATGGCTGTGTGGTGCCGTAAAACTTTATAGCCTTTTTATTCGTTATGTTTTTCATGAGGCGGAGTTGTGGAAACCCGCTTCAAAATTCCGGTTGACCAACCATTTTTTTCTATAATTTCGCTGTTTCTCATCGTGTCGGTAAAAGTCATTAATCTTACGAAGAAATTCGGTGCCCAGGTAGCCGTGAATGCCATCAGTTTTGAAGTAGGGCAGGGGCAGATCGTGGGGTTTCTGGGTCCGAACGGAGCCGGCAAATCCACCACCATGAAAATGCTTACCGGCTTTTTGCCTCCCACACAAGGGCAGGCTTTCGTGGATGGTATTGATGTAGAAAAAGATCCGGTGGCGGTAAAACGGATCACCGGGTATCTGCCGGAACACAATCCATTATACCTCGACCTCTACATTAAAGAATACCTGTTGTTCTGTGCCGGCATCTTCAAACTCGACAAAAAAGAGCAGCGTGTAAAAGAGATCATTGAACGGGTTGGGTTAACACCTGAATACAAAAAGAAGATCGGGCAGCTTTCCAAAGGCTACCGTCAACGGGTAGGACTGGCCCAGGCACTTATACACGAGCCCCGGGTGCTGGTGCTCGATGAGCCTACCTCCGGACTCGATCCCAACCAGATCGTTGAGATACGCAATGTGATCAAGGATTTTGGGAAGGACCGTACGGTCATTCTTTCCACCCATATCATGCAGGAAGTGCAGGCCTTGTGCGACCGGGTACTGATCATCAACAAAGGAAATATCGTGGCCGATGATGCGGTGGCGAACCTGCAGCTGTCAGGTCGTAACGAGGTGGTTATTGCACTGGAACTTTCACGTTCCGTAGATGCGGCCCTGTTAAAAGCGGTTCCGGGCGTGAAGAAGGTGACCGTTACCGGTAACAATGCCTACCAGCTGGAATGTTCCAAAGATGTGCGGGAAGAGTTGTTCTTTGCCGTAGCCCAGCAAAAGGCCGCCATATTAAAAGTACAGATACAGGAGCAAAGCCTGGAAGAAATATTCAAACAACTAACCACCGGAAATAAGCCCGCATGATTCCTGTTTTTCTCAAAGAGATCCGCAGCTTCTTCAGCTCACTGATCGCGTATATCGTGATCATTGTGTTCCTGCTTATCACCGGGCTGCTGTTGTGGGTGGTGCGCGACAACACACTGGATGCCGGTTACAGCAATCTGGATATCCTGTTTCTCATCTCACCCTGGGTGCTGATATTTCTCATCAGCGCCATCACTATGCGCTCGTTCAGTGAAGAAAAAAAGGCCGGCACCCTCGAAATTCTCATCACCAAGCCGCTCACCGACTTTCAGATCATACTGGGTAAGTACCTGGCCGGATTGCTGCTGGTGGCACTCGCATTGCTTCCTACACTCATTTATTTCTATACCATATACCAGCTCGGCGATCCTGTGGGGAATATCGATACCGGGGCCACCTGGGGTTCCTATTTCGGTTTGCTTTGGCTGGGCAGCATTTATGTTTCCATCGGGATCTTTTCATCCTCACTCACCGACAACCAGATCGTTTCCTTTATTCTTTCCATGGTGCTTTGCGCGGCCATGTACATCCTGTTCGATCTGCTCAGCGGTATCAGCCTGTTTCATGGTATCGACTACTATGTGCAATGGCTCGGCATTCAGGCCCATTATCAGTCCATAAGCCGGGGCGTGCTCGACAGCCGCGACCTGGTTTACTTTATAAGTGTAACAGTATTCTTTTTATGGCTCACCAAAACCCGGCTCGAAAGCCGTAAATGGTAACCTGAACAAAAGAAAGGTATGAAAAAACGAAGTCAGAAATACATATCCATTGCAGAACTGCTCATACTACTGGCAGTGCTTGCCGGTATCAACTGGCTGAGTACGTTCTTGTATTACCGGTACGACCTCACACAGGAAAAACGCTTCACCCTTACCGACAACACCGCGACCCTGGCAACCCGCCTCGACGACCGGCTCACCTGCAAGATCTATCTCGACGGTAACTTAACCGCCAACTACCGCAGGCTCAAGATCGCCATAACCGATTATCTGAATGAACTGAATCAGTACACGAAAAATCCGATCGAGTATACTTTTACCGATCCTCTGGAAGGATTGGATGATAAGGCCAAACGCGATGTAACGGAGCAGTTTCTGGGCAAGGGTTTTTTCCCGAAAAATGTGCGGGTGCAGGGCGATAATCAGCTGGCTTACCAGAGTGTGTTCCCCTGTGCCTCATTTTACTATGGGGGGAAAGAGATCCCGGTGAACTTCATGGGCAACAGCCAGTTCGACGATGATAACGAGAATATAGAAGAGATCAACAGCGCCATCGAGAACATTGAATTTGAACTGTGTAATGTGCTTCGTAAATGTGTGAACGTAAATAAAAAGAAGATCGCCTTTCTGGTAGGTCACGGGGAACTCGGAAAATATGAAACCGGCGACATCATGAAGGACCTTTCCGACTTTTATGATATCGAGCGCATTGACCTTACCAAAGTGGATCAGAAACGACTTGCCGAATATGCCGGTATGGTGATCGCACGCCCTACCGATAAGTTCTCGGAATACGACAAGTTCAAACTCGATCAGTATGTGATGAACGGGGGCAAGCTGCTCTGGTGTGTGGACCAGATGATTGCCGATATGGACAGCACCCGCAACGAGCGCCTGTCATTCACCTCGGTACCCTACGATCTGAATCTGGAAGATATCCTGTTCCGTTACGGGGTACGCATTAACAGCAACCTCATTCAGGACCTGGTGAGCTGCAACGTAATCCCGATCATCGCCAACAGCAACTCGGCCACCAAAAACCGAACCCTGGTGAACTGGATCTATTTCCCCTTGCTGGGATCGTACAGCACCCATCCCATTGTAAAGAACATGGATCTGGTATGGGGGCAGTTTGCATCAAGTATCGACACTACGGCATCCACCCGCTGCCGCAAAACGGTGTTGTTGCAATCGTCGCCATTCTCCCGTGTGGTGCCTTCGCCGGCCGTGGTGGATTTAAAGATACTCAACGAGAAGATGGTGAAGAGCAGCTTCAACCATCCCGACAATGCCGTGGCGGTATTGCTTGAAGGTACGTTTGAATCGGCATTTGCCCATCGCAAACAGAAAGATACCGTAAGCAGCGAATTGCATTTTGTGGAGGCGGTAGAAAACAACCGTATGATCGTGGTGAGTGATGGCGACATCATTCGCAACCAGGTGAGCCGCAACTCGGGTCAGG